>NZ_JBELMH010000013.1:1674-56259 GCF_042096055.1 Citreimonas sp.
AGCGTCGTCATGATCGCCGGCTCGTCGCCGGGAATGTTGAGCAGGATCGAGCTGATCCGCCCGCCGTACATGCAGCCGAAATAGACCGCGCACAGCAGGATCATCGACGAGGTCGGATCGAAACCGAAGGCGAAGGTCAGCGGGATCAGCACCGCCACCCCGTTCACCGGCCCGAGCCCCGGCAGGGCGCCCAGCAGCGTTCCGATGAAGCAGCCCATCAGCAGAAGCCCGAGGTTGAGCGGCATCAGCGCGACGGCGAAGCCGTGGCCCAGTAGCGACAGGATTTCCATGCAAGGTCCCCTCGCCCTTCGTCAGTCCGCGACGAAGAGCTCTCCGAGAAAGTCGAGCGGCAGGCTCAGCACCTGATCGAACAGCGCCCAGAGCGCCGGCGCCATGATCGCGCCCAGAAGCACCGCGCGCCAGGGCGAGCCTCCGAGGATGATGCCGATGAGCGCCACCAGCGCGAAGGTCGCCAGCGGAAAGCCGATCGGCTCCAGCGCGATCGTGTAGCCCACGAGCACGGCCAGGGCGGCGATCTGCCGCCACATCCGCTGCGGGGCAGGCCAATCGACCTGCCCCGTGGGGAACACCACCAGCGACGCGGCCAGGATCATCATCGGAACGCCGACGATGACCGGGAACACCGTCGGCCCCAGCACGTCGCCGAAGGTGATGGCGTAGTTCCCCGCCTGCCAGGTGTAGAGCGCCGCGATCACGAAGATCACGACGCCCATGACCCTTACGCTCATTCGATCACGCCGATATCGCGCGAGATGTCCTCCATGATATCGGCCTGCTCACGCACGAAGGTCTCGAACTCGTCGCCACCGCGCCAGATCGGCACGAGGCCCGAATTGGTCGCCGCGGTCTGCCACTCTTCCGAGTTGTAGAGCGTCTCGAGCTTCTCGACCCAAGCCGCGTAGTCTTCGTCAGACACGTCGCCGCCGGTGTAGAGGCCGCGCCAGTTGTAGCCGGTCACGTCGATGCCCTGCGACTTCGCTGTCGGGATCTCGGGGAAGGCCGGGATCGGATCGTCGCTCAGCGCGGCGAGGATGCGGATATCGCCGGATTCCACGAAGCCCGCGATCTCGCCGAGGTCGGTCGAGACCACGTCGATCTGGCCGCCCATCATCTGCGTCACGGCGTCGGTGCCGCCGTCGAACTGCACCCAGCGGATGTCCGACAGCTCCTCGACGCCCGCCGCGTCGGCGACCATCAGAAGACGGATGTGGTCCCAGCCGCCCGCGCCGGACGAGCCTGCCGTGACCAGCGAGGTCGGATCCTCGGCCATGGCGGCGTTCAGTTCCTCGAGGCTCTGGATCGGGCTGTCGTCGTCCACCGCGATCACGCCCACGTCGGCGCCCAGCATGGCGAGGTAGCGCATCGTGTCGAGCGGGGCGGGATAGCGGCCCTGGGCGATCTGCGTCACACCCACGGTCGAGGTCGCCACGATCAGGTCCGCATCGTCGGCACGTTCGGCCGCGACCATTGCGAAGGCCACAGCGCCCACGCCGCCGGCCATGTTGGTGACCTGCACGTTGCCGTCCACCAGGTCGAGCTCGGTCAGGATGCGTCCGATCGTGCGGCAGGTGAAATCCCAGCCGCCACCGGGATCCGACGGCGCGATGCATTCGGTGGCCGAGGCCGGCGCAGCGGTGAACGTCGCGGCGGCGACCATGGCGGCGCCCAGCTTGGCGGTCATGAATGTGCGAAAGATCATGGGTTTCTCCTCCCAGTAAAGCCCGAGATGCAGGGAAGGGCATCCGCGCGATTTTTGCAAGAGACCATCCCGGTCAACGGCTCGGATCGGGGGGCGATCCGAGTGATCCTCCGCCTACGAACCGTGGGGTGCCGCCGCCCCTTGTCCTCGCGTTTTCCGGCGGGGCAGTATGCCGGCGAAAAGAGACCCGAGGAGGACACCGCCCATGGCCGCCACCGCCGCACCGACTGCCCCCGTGCCCGAAGGCGCGCACATCACCGTCTGCGAGGTCGGACCGCGCGACGGGTTCCAGAGCGAGAAGAGCTTCATCCCGACCGAGCGGAAGATCGAGATCGCCAATGCGCTGTTCGCGTCGGGTCTCAGGCACATGCAAGTGACGTCCTTCGTCAGCCCGCGCGCGGTGCCGCAGCTGGCCGACGCCGAGCAGGTCCTGGCCGGGATCGATCGCCCCGAGGGCGCCTTCGTCACCGCGCTGGTGCCGAACCTGCGCGGGGCCGAACGGGCGGCCGGTTGCGCGCTGGACGCGGTGCACACGGTGGTTTCGGCCTCGGAGACGCACAACCTCAAGAACGTTAACCGCCCCATCGCGCAGTCGCTGGCCGAGTTCGAGGCCGTGTTCGACCGCCTCCGGAAAGCCGGAATTGGCATCGAGGGCGGAATCGCCACTGCCTTCGGCTGTCCGTTCGAGGGCGTGGTCCCCTCCGAGCAGGTCGGCCGCATCGCGAAGCGGTACCAGGACCTCGGGGCGGACAGCGTCTCGCTCGGCGACACGACCGGCATGGCGACGCCGCTGACCGTGCGCGCCGCGATCCGCGCGATCCGCGAGGCGGCGCCGGGCCTCGAGATCCACCTGCATTTCCACAACACGCGCGGCGTCGGCCTCGCCTGCGTCATGACGGGCCTCGCCGAGGGCGTGACGCATTACGACGCGGCCGTGGGCGGTCTGGGCGGCTGCCCCTTCGCCGCCGGCGCCACCGGCAACATCTGCACCGAGGACCTGGTCTACCTGCTGCAGGAAAGTGGCTACGCCACCGGCGTCGACCTCGAGGCGCTGATCGGTGCAGGCCTGCTGACCCAGCAGGTGATCGGCCGCCCGCTGCCCGGACAGGTGATCAAGGCCGGCCCCCGGTTGAAGCGTTACGACCCCGCCCTGACCGCGACGGCGGCAGGATGACCGGCCTTCCACTTTCCGGCGTGCGCGTCGTCGACCTGACGCGCGTGCTGTCCGGCCCATTTTGCGCGATGCTGCTGGGCGATCTCGGCGCTGAGGTGATCAAGATCGAGACGCCCGGCGGCGACCCGGTGCGCAAGCAGGGCCATGTCCAGCAGGGTCTGTCGTGGTACTTCGCCGGATTCAACCGGAACAAGAAGTCGGTGGAATTGGACCTGCGCGCGCCCGAGGGCATCGAGGTGCTGGAACGGCTGCTGGCCGACGCGGACATCCTGACCGAGAATTTCCGCCCCGGCATCCTCGACCGCATGGGCCTGACCGAGGCGCGCCTGCACGAGATCAATCCAAACCTGATCGTCGTCAGCGTGAACGGCTACGGCAGCACCGGCCCCTATGCAGACCGGCCGGCCTTCGAC
The DNA here is from genome assembly GCF_042096055.1 of Citreimonas sp. Lineage (NCBI taxonomy): Bacteria > Pseudomonadati > Pseudomonadota > Alphaproteobacteria > Rhodobacterales > Roseobacteraceae > Citreimonas > Citreimonas sp. The sequence goes on from NZ_JBELMH010000013.1 coordinate 4,982, forward strand.
TTCATCGCGCAGGCCATGTCGGGCTACATGGCGACCAACGGCACGCCCGAGACCGGGCCCCTGCGCACCGCGCCGCCGATCACCGACCTGGTCGCGGGGCTCTACGCCTCGCTCGGCGCGGTGGCGGCCCTGCGCGGGCGAGAGAACGGCGGCCCCGCGCAGCGCGTCGAAGCATCGATGATGATGTCCATGATGTCGATGCTGGCGTACCTGTCATCGGGCGCACTCGCCACCGGCCGGGATCCGGTGCCCAGCGGCAACGACCATCCCATCGCCTCGCCCTACGGGCTGTTCCGCGCCTCGGACGGCCAGATCGCCGTCGCGCCGTCGAACGACACCTTCGTGCGGCGTTTCCTGGCCGAGGTCGGGCTGGAGCATCTTCTGTCCGACCCGCGGTTCGTGGACAACGAGAGCCGCCTGCGCCACCGTGCCGAGCTGAACGCGCTGATCGACGCGGCGATGGCGGACGGCACACAGGACGAATGGATCGACCGTCTCAACCGCGCCGGTGTGCCCTCGGGCCGCGTGCAGTCGATGACCGAGGCGCTGGCCGATCCGCAGGTCGCGGCGCAGGAGATGGTCCTGCGCGTCCTGCACGAAGGGCACGGCGAGGTCGGCATGACCGGCTTTCCGATCAAGCTGTCGAAAACGCCACTGCATGTCCGGCACCCCGCGCCCGACCTGGGCGCCGACGGGATCGCGACGTTGCGCGCGGCGGGGCTGTCACAGCAGCAGATCGACGCCCTGATCGAGAAGGGCGTGCTCGGCCCCGGCAAACGGGCCGAACACACGTGACGATGCTGCGGGCTTAGGACGCGATGACCGTCGCGCCGCCGTTCCGACCGGACCATTCCAAGGGCGCGTGCAGGAACTTCTCGACCTCTCCCAGCGTGCCGGCGTCGAAATGGCCGCTGCGCTTGGCCTCTTCCAGCACGTCCCACCACGTCGCCAGCGTGTGCAGGCGGATGCCGTGCGACGACAGCGTGGCGCGCGTGTCCGGGAAGATGTCGTAGAAGAAGATCACCATCGTGTCCGACACCTCGGCGCCGGCGTTGCGGATCGCCTCGCAGAAGCGGATCTTGCTGCCGCCATCGGTGGTCAGGTCCTCGACCAGCAGCGTGCGCGCGCCCTCGGGCAGATGCCCCTCGATCTGCGCGTCGCGGCCGAAGCCCTTGGGCTTCTTGCGCACGTATTGCATCGGCAGGCCCAGCCGCTCGGCGATCCAGGCGGCGAAGGGAATGCCGGCGGTCTCGCCCCCCGCGACCGCGTCGATCCGCTCGAACCCGATGTCGCGCAGGATCTTCGAGGCCGCAAAGTCCATCAGCGTGGAGCGGATGCGCGGATACGAGATCAGCTTGCGGCAGTCGATGTAGACCGGGCTGGCCAGCCCCGAGGTCAGCTTGAACGGCTCGTCGGGCCTGAAGTGGATCGCGTCGATCTCCATCAGGGCGCGGGCGGTCAGCGACGCCATCAGCGCGTCGTCGGGAAAGGAGGTGGTGAGCATCGCGGCATCCGGTATCGTGAAGGCGCGATCGCCTTAGCACGCGACCCGCGGCTTCAATAGCCCAAACCGACACCGCGCGCGCCCGTGCCGTTACCCCAGGCCGATCCCGGTCACGAAGCCCAGCGCCAGCCCCAGCAGGAACAGCGTGTCGATCAGCAGGATCGCGGCATAGCGCGGATCGACGCGCGCGATGGCCGCCAGGCTGGTCTTCACCCCCAGCGCCGAGATCGCGATCACAAGGCACCAGCGCGACACGTCCGAGACGACCGCGATCACCGGCGCGGGCACCACGCCCAGGTTCGCCAGCACGGCGAGGCCGAGGAACATCACCAGGAACCACGGGATGCCCACCCGCTGGCTTTGCGCGCCGCGGAAGCTCAGCATCACCAGCATCACCACGACCGGCAGCAGCGCCACGCGCAGCATCTTGACGAAGGTCGCCTGCAGCCCGGCCTCTTCGCTGACCGAGTAGCCGGCGCCGACCACCTGAGCCACGTCGTGGATCGTCGTGCCGATCAGAAAGGCGCTTTCGGCGTCGCTCAGGCCCAGCCAGCGGAACAGCAGCGGGTATGTGACCATCGCCACGGTCGACAGGGTGGTGACGCCGATCACCACCAGCAGCGTGTCCTGCGCGCGGTCGGCCCGCTTCGGCAGGACCGAGGCGATGGCCAGCGCCGCCGAGGCGCCGCAGATCGCCACCGATCCGCCCGCCAGCAGGCCGAAGGCGAGGCGCCGGCCGAACAGGAACGACAGCAGGGCGCCGCAGGCCAGTGTCGCCATGACCAGCCCGACCACGGCGAGCGCCGGGACGAGGCCCAGCGCCTGCACGTCCTCGACCGCGAGGCGCAGGCCCAGCAGACCGACGCCGAGGCGCAGCAGCGTGGACGAGGCGAACTCGATTCCGCGTCCGCAGGACGGGCTTTCGGCGAGGAAGTGGAAGGCCATGCCGATCAGCAGCGCGAACAGCATCACCGGCGCGCCGTAGCTTTGGCCGAGGAAGGTCGCCGCGGCGGCGATCATGCCCGCCAGAAGCAGGCCACGCAGCATGTCCGGGCTCAGCGCGTCCCTCGCCTTTTCGACCCGCCCGCTCACCTAGCGCGCGAGCGCCCGGTCGTAGCCGAACAGCGCGGCGGAGCCACCGGTATGGATGAAGACGATCCGGTCCTCGGCCGTGAAGTGACCCTTGCGCACGAGGTCGATCAGGCCAGCGGCGCCCTTGGCGGAATAGACCGGGTCCAGCAGGATGCCCTCGAGCTCGGCGAACATGCGGATCGCCTCGATCCCGCCCGCGGTCGGGATGCCGTAGCCCTCACCCACGTAGTCGGTGTTGGCCACCACGTCGTCGCGCGAGACCACGCCGTGGCAGCCAAGTTTCTCGGCCGTCGCGACGGCGAGGTTGAAGACGTTCTCTTCCTGCTTGGCTTTGGGCGCGCGCACGCCGATTCCCAGCAGGGGGATGCCCGCGTTGGTGGCCTTGAGGCCGGTGACGAGCCCCGCCTGCGTGCCGGCGCTGCCGGTGGCATGCAAGATGTGGGACACGTTCAGCGCGCGGTCGTTGAGCTGGCCCAGCAGCTCGAAGGCGCAGTTGACGTAGCCCAGCGCGCCGGTGGGGTTCGAGCCGCCGCCGGGGATGGTGTAGACGCGGCGACCCTCGGCCTCGAGCCGCTCGGCCACGGCCTCCATCTCGGCGTTCATGTCGGCGCCGCCGGGGCGTTTCTCGGTCGTGGCGCCGTGCAGGTGGTCCAGCAGAACGTTGCCGTTGCCGTTGTAGTTCGGATCCTCGGAGCCGGTCCGGTCCTCGAGCAGCAGGTGGCAGTCGATCCCCAGCTTGGCGGCGAACGCGGCGGTCTGGCGGGCGTGGTTCGACTGGGTCGCGCCCTGGGTGATGACCATGTCGGCGCCGGCGAGCTCGGCCTCGGCCATCAGGAATTCCAGCTTACGGGTCTTGTTGCCGCCGGTCGACAGCCCCGTGCAATCGTCCCGCTTGATCCAGATCTCGGGGCCGCCGAGTTCGGCGCTCAGCCGGTCGAGGCGTTCGAGCGGCGTCGGCAGGTGGGCGAGGAAACGGCGGGGGAAGCGGGCGAGGTTCATCGGCGGTCTCCGGTCTGTGATCGGCCCTTGCCTAGCGCGGCGGGCGATGGAAGGCGAGGCGGTTTCGGCCGTCCGGGCCGGGGCGCCTGCGCGGGCAGAACCTGGACGGATTCAGGTGTCCCATGATGGGACATCAAGGCACCCTATAGAAATCAATGGCTTGCAGAGACGGATTCATCTCATCTTAACCGTTGACCCCGGCGACCCTGCCCGTGCGGAGTGGCCCTCAGGCGTCGGACTTGAGGCGGAACCGCTGGATCTTGCCGGTCTCGGTCTTGGGCAGCGCATCGACGAAGCGGACGGCGCGGGGATACTTGAAGGGCGCGATGGTGGCCTTCACGTGGTCCTGCAGCGCCTTGACCATCTCGGGGCCGGTGGCATGGCCTTCGGCCAGCACCACGTGCGCCTCGACGATCGCGCCGCGTTCCTCGTCGGGCTTGCCGACCACGGCGCATTCGGCGACGGCGTCATGCGCCAGCAGCGCGGCCTCGACCTCGGGGCCGGCGATGTTGTAGCCGGACGAGATGATCATGTCGTCGTTGCGCGCGGCGAAGTGCAGGTAGCCGTCCTCGTCCATGGAAAACGCGTCGCCGGTGATGTTCCAGCCGTCGAGGACATAGTCGGTCTGCCGCTCGTCGGCGAGGTAGCGGCACCCGGTGGGCCCGCGCACGGCCAGGCGCCCGACGGTGCCGCGCGGCACCTCCTGCCCGTCCTCGCCCACGATCTTCGCCTGGTAGCCGCCGACGGGCTTGCCCGTGCAGGCCGGCCGGTGGTCGTCGAAGCGGTTGGTGATGAAGATGTGCAGCATCTCGGTCGCGCCGATGCCGTCGAGCATCGGCTTGCCGGTCTTGGCGATCCATTCGTCGTAGACCGGCGCGGGCAGGGTCTCGCCGGCCGAGACGGCGGCGCGCAGGGACGACAGGTCGGCGCCCTCGTCCATCGCGCGCAGCATCACCCGGTAGGCGGTGGGCGCGGTGAAGGCGACGGTGGCGCGATAGGTCTCGATGATCTCGATCATGTTCGGCGGCGAGGCCTTTTCCAGCAGTGTAGCGGCCGCGCCGAAGCGCAGCGGGAACACCGCAAGGCCGCCCAGACCGAAGGTGAAGGCCAGCGGCGGCGAGCCCACGAAGATGTCGTCGGGGGTGACGGCCAGCACCTCGCGCGCATAGCCGTCGGCGATGGCCAGGATGTCGCGGTGGAAATGCATCGTCGCCTTGGGCGAGCCGGTCGTGCCGCTGGTGAAGCCCAGCAGCGCCACGTCGTCGCGGCCGGTGGGCACGGCGTCGAACCTGACCGATTTTTCCAGCGCGAGGCGGTCGAGCTCGGCGTCGTGGTTGGAGGTGCCGTCGAAGCCCACGACCTTCGTGAGGTACGCCGACTCCTTGGCGCAGGTCGCCATCTCGTCCATCAGGCGCGTGTCGCACAGCGCGAACTGGATCTGCGCCTTGTCGACGATCTTGCCCAGCTCGCCCGCGCGCAGCATGGGCATGGTGTTGACCACGACCGCGCCCGCCTTGGTCGCCGCCAGCCACGCCGCGACCATCGCGGGGTTGTTGGCCGAGCGGATCAGCACACGGTTGCCGGCCTTCACGCCGATATCCTCGACCAGCGCGTGGGCCAGACGGTTGGTCCAGTCGGCCAGTTCCTTGTAGGTCCGCCGGCGGCCGTTGCCGATCAGGGCGGTGCGGTCGCCGTGACCTGCCTCGACCAGCCGGTCGGTCAGCTCGACGCCGACGTTGAGACGGTCGGGATAGTCGAAGCCGTCGAGCAGGAAGTCGGGCCACTGGTCGACCGGCGGCAGGTTGTCCCGGGTGAAGCTGTCGGTGTGGGCCGAAGGCCCCAGCACGTCGTTCGCGGTCGTCATGGCCTGTTCCCCTGCTTCTGTCAGCGCGTGGCGGCGTCCAGCGTCTGGCGCGCGATGATGACCTTCTGCACGTCCGAGGCGCCTTCGTAGATCCTCAGCGCGCGGATCTCGCGGTAGAGCCGCTCGACGATGTGGCCCGAGCGGACGCCGTCGCCGCCGTGCAATTGCACCGCCGCGTCGATGACCTTCTGCGCCTCGTCGGTAGCGTAAAGCTTGGCCATCGCGGCCTCGCGGCTGACGCGGGGCGCGCCGCTGTCCTTGGCCCAGGCGGCGCGGTAGACCAGCAGCGCGGCCGCGTCGACGCGCAGCGCCATGTCCGACACGTGGCCCTGGACCAGCTGCAGGTCGGAAAGCGGCCTGCCCTGCACCTGGCGGTCGGTGACGCGGGCCAGCGCCTCGTCCAGCGCGCGGCGGGCGAAGCCGAGGGCGGCGGCGGCGACGGTGGTGCGGAACACGTCGAGCACCGACATGGCGATCTTGAAGCCCTGCCCCGGCTGCCCGATCAGCGCGTCCTTGGGCAGGCGCGCGCCGTCGAAGCGCAGGGTCGCCAGCGGATGCGGCGCGATCGTGTCGAGGCGTTCGGCGATGTGCAGCCCCGGCGTGTCGGCGGGCACGACGAAGGCCGACAGGCCCTTGGCGCCGGGCCCCTCGCCGGTGCGGGCGAAAAGTGTGTAGACGTCGGCGATACCACCGTTGCTGATCCAGGTCTTCTCGCCGTCGAGCACCCAGGACTCGCCGTCGTCGCGCGCGGTCATGGTCGAGTTCGCCACGTCCGAGCCGGATTGCGGCTCGGTCAGCGCGAAGGCCGAGATCGCCTTGCCGGTGCGGGTGAGCGGCAGCCATTTGGCGCGCTGGGCGTCCGAGCCGAAGAGCGACAGCGCCCCGGTGCCCAGGCCCTGCATGGCGAAGGCGAAATCCGCCAGCCCGTCGTGCCGCGCCAGCGTCTCGCGGCTCAGGCACAGGGTGCGCACGTCGAGCGGCTGCGGGTCGGCGGGGTCCGCCGCGGTGGGCATCAGCCAACCGTCGGCGCCCAGCCGTGCGACCAGATCGCGGCAGGCGGCGTCGGTGTCGTGGTGGTCGATGGCGCCGAGGGTGCCCGCCCAGGCGTCGAGCGCCTGCGCGTGGTCGCGGTGGCGCGGCTCGAGGAACGGCCAGTCGAGATAGGAGGTGTCGGCCATCAATCGCCCTCGAACACGGGTTTTTCCTTGGCGACGAAGGCGTTGTAGGCGCGGGTGAAGTCCTGCGTCTGCATGCAGAGCGCCTGCGCCTGCGCCTCGGCCTCGATCGCCATGTCGAGCGACATCGACCATTCCTGGTTCAGCATGGTCTTGGTCATCATGTGGCCGAAGGTCGGCCCGGCGACGAGGCGGCGGGCCATTTCCTGCGCTTCGGCATCCAGCGCGTCGGGGGCGATCACGCGGTTCCAGAAGCCCCAGGCGGCGCCTTCGTCGGCGCTCATCGAGCGGCCGGTATAGAGCAGCTCGGCGGCGCGGCCCTGGCCGATGATGCGCGGCAGCATCGCGCAGGCGCCCATGTCGCAGCCGGCGAGGCCCACGCGTGTGAACAGAAAGGCGGTCTTGGTCGCGGGCGTGGCGAGGCGCAGGTCGGACGCCATCGCGATGATCGCGCCCGCGCCGACGCAGACGCCGTCGGCCGCGGCGATGATCGGCACGCCGCAATTGATCATCGCCTTCACGAGGTCGCCGGTCATGCGGGTGAAGGCCAGAAGCTCCTTCATCGACATCTTCGTCAGTGGGCCGATGATGTCGTGCACGTCCCCGCCCGAGCAGAAGTTGCCGCCGTTCGAGCCGAAGACCACCGCCTTGACGCCGTCGTCGTAGGGGCGCGCGCGGAACCAGTCGCGCAGCTCGGCATAGCTGTCGAAGGTCAGCGGGTTCTTGCGGTCGGGCCGGTCCAGCCGCAGCGTCGCGATCCCGTCCTCGATGTCGCAGCGGAAATGCGTGGGCATCAGGCTTCCTCTTCTTGCGTGGTGACGGCGTCGAAGCGGGTGGCCAGCGCCTCGGCCTCGGCCTCGGTGAAATCGTCGAGCAGCGCGTCGATCCAGGCGGCGTGGGCGGCGGCCTGGCGGGCGAACTCGGCCCGGCCGTCGGGGGTGAGCCGCACCAGCGAGGCGCGCCGGTCGCCGGGCATGCGCACGCGCACCACGTGCCCGTCCTCGACCAGCCGGTCGACGATGCCGGTCACGTTGCCGTTCGACACCCGCAGCACGCCCGACAGCGCCGACATCTTCAGCCCCTCGTCGTAGCGCGCGAGCGCCGCCATCACGTCGAAGCGCGGCAGCGTGGTCGCGAACTCGGTCCGCAGGCGGTCGCGCAGCACGGCCTCGACCCGGCGGGTGCTTTTGAGCAGGCGCAACCACAGGCGAAGGCGGGCCTTCGACGAGGCGGACAGTTCGGGGCCGGGTCCGGAATCCATGTGTTGTGGTCTCCTGCCTGTGGCGCCCGACGCGGGCGTTCGCCGGCCTCCGCGGGCCGGCATCGCTCAACGCTAGGCAGCGCCAAAATTTGTTTCAAGCAAAAAATGTTTTGGCTTGAAGCATCGCCCGGAACCGGCCGCCTCACCCGCGCCCGACAGGCCCGAACATCCTGCGGTTGCAGGGCATTCGCGGCGCCGGCGCCCTCTGCTCAAGCCATCGGCAGAAAACGCTTGCGTCACGCCGCCAAAGGATTTCCGCTGCAGAAATGGCTTGCACGGCAGAATGCTTCAAGCCTTAAATATTCAAGCCACAAATATCCGCCCCGTCCAAGAGGCGCGGACTCACAGGGAGACCACCATGACCAAGACACCGCTTCTGGCCGGCACGCTGCTGACGCTGGCCGCCGCCCCCGCCCTGGCGCAGGACGTGCCGCCCGCGGCGCAGGACGACGTGCTGAAGATCGGCCTGATCTACACGCTGTCCGGCCCCGCCGCGGCGCTGGGAGAGCAGGCGCGCGACGGCTTCATGCTGGCCGCCGAGCAGATGGGCGACATCGGCGGGATGGAGACCGAGATCATCACCGTCGACGACGAGCAGCGCCCCGACCTGGCCGCCGACCGCGCCCGCGAACTGGTGCAGCGCGAAGAGGTCGATTTCGTCGTCGGGCCGATCTTCTCGAACATCCTGGTGGCGATCCACCAGCCGGTGACCGAGACCGGCACGATCCTGATCTCGACCAACGCGGGCACCTCGAACTTCGCCGGGGCCGAGTGCCACCCGAACTTCTTCGTGACGTCCTATCAGAACGACCAGAACCACGAGGTGATGGGCGCCTACGCACAGCAGCAGGGCTATCAGAACGTGTTCCTGATGGCGCCGAACTACCAGGCCGGGCAGGACAGCCTTGCGGGCTTCAAGAACTCGTACACCGGCGGCGTCGCGGGCGAGGTGTTCACCGAGCTCGGCCAGCTCGACTTCAGCTCGGAGCTGGCACAGATCGCGGCGTTCCAGCCCGACGCGCTGTTCACCTTCATGCCCGGCGGCATGGGCGTGAACCTGGTCAAGCAGTACGACCAGGCTGGGCTGAGCAGCATCCCGTTCCTGTCGGCCTTCACCGTGGACGAAACCACCCTGCCCGCCACGCAGGACGCGGCCGTGGGCCTGCTGGGCGGCCAGAACTGGGCGCCGGATCTCGACAACGAGGCCAACGCCGCCTTCGTCGAGGCCTTCATCGAGAAGTACGACTACGTGCCCGGCACCTACGCCATGCAGGCCTACGACGCGGCGCAGCTGATCCAGTCGGCGGTGCAGAAGCTGGACGGCGACCTCACCGACCGCGACGCGCTGCGCGCCGCGCTGAAGGAGGCCGATTTTGACAGCCCGCGCGGCGACTTCTCGTTCGGGGTGAACAACTACCCGGTGCAGGACTTCTACCTGGTCGAGGCGGTCAAGCGCGACGACGGCCGCTATGCCACCTCGATCCGCGAGAAGATCTTCGACGACTACGTCGATACCTACGCCGAACTCTGCGACATGCAGTGAGCGCGACCTGACGACACCCTGACCGGCGGGAGACCACGGCCATGATGAACCTGTTCGTGCTGCAACTGCTCAACGGCGTGCAGCTGGGCGTGCTGCTGTTCCTGATCGCGGCGGGCCTGACGCTGGTCTTCGGGATCATGGACGTGGTCAACCTGGCCCACGGGGTGCTGTACATGGTGGGGGCGTATTTCGTCGCCACGTTCGCGGCCCTCACCGGAAGCTTCTGGTGGGGGCTGCTGCTGATGCTGCCGGCGGCGGTGGCGGTGGGGCTGATCCTGGAATACGTCGTGATCCGAAGGCTTTACACCCGCTCGCACCTGGACCAGGTGCTGGCGACCTTCGGGCTGGTGATGATCGTCAACGAGACGGTCAAGATCGTCTGGGGCGTGTCGCCGCTGTCGGTGCCGCTGCCCGAGATCCTGTCCGGCTCGGTCCCGCTGATGGACCCGCTGCGCTACCCGGTCTACCGCATCGCGATCATCGTCGCGGGCCTTGCGGTGGCGGCGGGCCTGTTCGTGACGATCAACCACACGCGCATCGGCATGCTGCTGCGCGCGGGGGCGACGAACCGGGCGATGGTGTCGGCGCTGGGGATCGACATCGGCAAGCTCTTCGCCATCGTCTTCACGCTGGGCGCGGTGCTGGCGTGCCTCGCCGGTGCGCTGGTCGCACCCATCCTGTCGGTCGACACCGGCATGGGCGAAAGCGTGCTGATCCTGACCTTCGTGGTGGTGGTGATCGGCGGCATCGGGTCGATCAAGGGCGCGTTCCTGGGCGCGATCCTGGTCGCGGTCGTGGACACGCTGGGCGGCGTCTTCGGCCCGATCCTTTTGCGCGCGGTGCTGGATCCGGCCGCCGCGGGCCAGACGGGCCGCATGCTGGCGCCGATGCTGGTCTACATCCTGATGGCCGCGATCCTCTTCGCCAAACCCGCGGGCCTGTTCGGAGGCCGCGCATGACCGACGCCGCGATCTCCGCCCCCGCCCGCACGCCGGCACTGGCGCCACGCCTGAAGGCCGCGCTGGTGCTGTTCACGCTGTTCGCGCTGTTCCCGCCCGTGGTGACCGCGCTGGACGACCCGTTCCTGATCCTGATCGGCACGCGCATCCTGGCCTACGCGATCGCCGCGATGGCGCTGGACCTGATCCTGGGCTACGGCGCGATGGTCAGCTTCGGCCACGCCGCCTACCTCGGCTTCGGCACCTATGCCGTTGCGATCCTGTCGAGCTACGGGGTCCACGACATCCTGCTGCAGACAGCCGCCGCGATCGCGGTCTCGGCCGTCTTCGCCTTCGTCACGGGCGCGATCTCGCTGCGCACGCGGGGGGTGTATTTCATCATGATCACGCTGGCCTTCGGGCAGATGGCGTTCTTCTTCTTCATATCGCTCTCGGCCTATGGCGGCGACGACGGCTACGGGTTGCGGCAACGCTCGACCCTGTTCGGCTCGGACGTGCTGGAAAACGACTTCGTGCTCTACTACGCGACGCTGGTGGTGCTGATCGGGCTCTTCGCGCTGTGCCACCGCATCGTCGGCTCGCGCTTCGGCCGGGTGCTGACCGGCATCCGCGAGAACGCGACGCGGATGGAAGCGATCGGCTATTCGCCCTTCCGCTACCAGCTGACGGCCTTCGTGATCTCGGGCTGCATGACGTCGGTGGCGGGCGTCTTCCTGGCCAACCAGGCCGAGTTCGTCTCGCCCGCCTTCATGTCCTGGCACCGCTCGGGCGAGCTGATCGTGATGGTCGTCCTGGGCGGCATCGGCACGCTGGCGGGCGCCATCGGCGGCGCGGTCGCGGCCCTGCTGCTCGAGGAGTTCCTGGGCGCGCTGACCGAGCATTGGCGGCTGTGGTTCGGCCTGTTCCTGGTGCTGATGGTGCTGTTCTCGCCGCGCGGCATCACCGGGCTGATCCAGCAGATCCAGGCGGGGCGCGCACGATGAGCCGGCTGGTGGTCGAGAACCTCGACAAGAGCTTCGGCGCCCTGACGGTGACCGACAAGGTCTCGCTGTCGGTCGAGCCGGGCGAGCTGCACGCCATCATCGGCCCGAACGGCGCGGGCAAGACCACGCTGGTGGCGCAGCTGTCGGGGCAGCTCGCGCCCGATGCGGGGCGGATCATGCTGGACGGCCGCGACATCACCCGCTCGACCATGCCCGACCGCGTGCGGATGGGCCTCGCGCGCAGCTTCCAGATCACGCAGATCCTGCCCGGCTTCACCGTCCTGGACAACGTGGCGCTGGCCGTGCAGGCGCGGCAGGGGTCGAGTTTCCGTTTCTTCGGCAACGTCGCGCGCGAGACCGCGCTGAACGACGCCGCCATGGCCGCGCTGACCGAGGCCGGGATCGAGGACCGCGCGCGCGTCACCGCGTCGGAACTGAGCCACGGCGAGCACCGGCGGCTGGAACTGGCGATGGCGCTGGCCACCGGCCCGTCGACCCTGCTGCTGGACGAACCGCTCGCCGGCGTGGGCGGCGAGGAATCCGACGCCTTCGTCGCGCGCCTGCGGGCCATGAAGGGCCGCTTCACCATGCTGCTGATCGAGCACGACATGGACGCGGTCTTCGCGCTGGCCGACCGCGTCTCGGTCTTGGTCTACGGGCAGATCATCGCCACCGGCACGCCGGACGAGGTCCGCGCCGACCCGGCCGTGCGCACCGCCTACCTGGGCGAGGAAGAGGAGACGCCGGCATGAGCCAGCCCGCCGCTTCATCTTGGCACGAATACTGCCGCCAAAGGCCTCTTTCCGCGGCCGGATGCCACGCCGAAGGGACGCGCCCATGCTGAGGGTCGAGGGTCTCGAGGCGGCCTACGGCCACAGCCGCATCCTGTTCGGCATCGACCTGCACGTGGGCGAAGGCGAATGCGTCACGCTGCTGGGCCGCAACGGGATGGGCAAGACCACCACGGTCAAGTCGATCTTCGGCATGCTCAAGCCGCGCGCCGGGCATGTCAGCGTCGGCGGCATCGACCTGACCGGCGCCGATCCGCACAGGGTCGCGCAGGCGGGCCTGGGCCTTGTTCCCGAGGGCCGGCAGGTCTTTCCGACCCTCACGACCGAGGAGAACCTGCGCGCCACCGCCCGGCCCGGCAAGTGGACGCTGGAGAAGGTCTACGAGTTGTTCCCCCGCCTCAAGGAACGCCGCCGCAACATGGGCACGCAGCTGTCGGGCGGCGAGCAGCAGATGCTGGCGATCGGGCGCGCGCTGATGACCAACCCGCGGCTGGTGGTGCTGGACGAGGCGACCGAGGGGCTGGCCCCGCTGATCCGCGCCGACATCTGGGCCTGCCTCACGCGCCTCAAGTCCGAGGGCGAGGCGATCCTGGTGATCGACAAGAACGTCGACGCGCTGACGAAATTCGCCGACCGCCACGTGGTGGTCGAGAAGGGCCGCGTCGTCTGGACCGGCACCACGGCCGACATCCTCGCCACGCCCGAGGTCAAGAACCGCTTCCTGCACGTCTGAAAGGACACGCCCATGACCATGATACCCGGTGTCACCCGCTCCAATTCGGGGATCGACGACATCAGCTGGAACATCCTCGGCCAGACCTACGTGCCGAAGCAGAAATCCGAGAACTCGATGGCGTGGCATGCCACGCTGCCCAAGGGCACCTTCGTGCCGCCGCACATCCACCCCACGCAGGACGAGTTCATCTACGTCCTCGACGGCCGGTTCGACCTGCTGCTGAACGGGGTCGAGACCCATGCCGAGCCGGGCGACCTGATCCGCCTGCCGATGGGCATCCCGCACGGGATCTTCAACAAGACCGACACGACGATCAAATGCCTGTTCTGGGTCGCGCCGACCCGGCGCCTCTACGATCTGTTCTGGGCGCTGCACAACCTCGGGCCGCAGGCGAACCCCGCCGACGTGGTCGCCGTCTCGGCCGAGCACGAGGTCGATTTCCTGCCCCCGCCCGAGGCATAAGCGCATGCGGGTGATCATCGCGGGCGCCGGGATCGGCGGCCTGACCACAGCGCTGATGCTGCACGCCCGCGGGATACCCTGCGTGCTCTACGAATCCGCGCGCGAGGTGCGCGAGGTCGGCGTGGGCATCAACGTGCTGCCGCACGCGATCCGCGAACTGGCCACGCTGGGCCTGCTGCCGGCGCTCGACAAGGTTGGCGTGCGGACGCGGACGCTGAGCTACCTGACCAAGCAGGGGCAGGAAGTCTGGTCCGAGCTGCGCGGCACACATGCCGGCCACGACGTGCCGCAATTCTCGATCCACCGGGGCCGGCTGCAGAAGGTGATCTTCGACGCGGCGGTCGACCGGCTGGGCAACGACGCGATCCGCACCGGCCGGCGCCTTGCGGGCTTCGTGCAGGACGACTCCGGCGTGACGGCGCATTTCGCCGACAGCGTCGAGGGCGCGGCCGGGCAGACGGATCGCGGCGACGTGCTGATCTGCGCCGACGGCATCCATTCGGCGGGGCGGCGCGTGTTCTATCCCGACGAGGGCGCGCCGTCCTGGCAGGGCGTCGTCATGTGGCGCGGCGCGGCCGAGTGGCCGGTCTGGCGCGACGGCGAGAGCATGGCGATCGGCGGGGGCCTCGGCGGCAAGTTCGTGCTGTACCCGATCGCGCCGGCGCAGGGGAAGCGCCAGCTGATGAACTGGGTGGTCAACGTCCGGATCAAGGACCCGGCCGTGTCGACGCCGCCGCCCGACAGCTGGTCGCGGCAGGCGCCGCTGTCGAAGGTGCTGCCGCACGCGCTGCGCTTCTCGGTGCCGGGGGTGGACATCGCCGGCCTCGTGCGCGCCGCGCCCGCGATCTATGAATACCCGATGGCCGACCGCGATCCCCTGCCCCGCTGGACCTTCGGCCGGATCACGCTGCTGGGCGACGCGGCGCACCCGATGTACCCGGTCGGGTCGAACGGGGCGAGCCAGGCGATGCTGGACGCAAGGTGCCTGGCCGACGCGCTTGCGCGGTGCGAGCATCCGCGCGCGGCGCTGTGGGAATACGAGAAGGAGCGCCTGCCCAAGACCGCCGAGATCGTGCGCACCAACCGCCTCGGCGGGCCCGAGCGCGTGATCGACGAGGTCGAGAAACGCGCGCCCGCGGGCTTCAGGGACGTGAACGACGTGCTGAGCCACGAGCATCGGCGCGCCATCGTGGGCGGCTATGCCTCGATGGCGGGGTTCTCGAAGGTGAAGACCTAGACCTCGCCGCCGGCGATGCCGATGGCCTGCCCGGTGATCCCTTCGGAGCCCGGCCCGCAGAGCCAGAGCATCGCCGCGCGCACCTCTTCGGGGCGGATCAGGCGGCGCTGGGGGCTCATCTTCTCGATGCTAGCGCGGGCGTCCTCGGGGCTCATCCCGGTCTTCTCGGCGATGTTGGCGACCGAGCGGTCGGTCATCTCGGTATCGAGGAAGCCGGGGCAGAGCGCGTTCACGGTGATGCCCGTGCGCGCCATCTCGAGCGCGGCGGATTTCACCATGCCGATCACGCCGTGCTTGGCCGCGGCGTAGGCGGACACGTAGGGATAACCCTTGAGGCCCGCGGTCGAGGCAACCGCGATCAGGCGGCCCCACTCGGCGCCCTTCAGTTGCGCCGCGCCCTCGCGCAGGGTCAGGAAGGCGCCCGTCAGGTTCACGTCGATCATGTGCCGCCAGGTCGGAAGGTCGGTGCGCGCGAACGGCGCGCTGGCCGAGGCGCCGGCATTGGCGACGACGATCTCGCACGGGCCGGTGAAGTCGAACATGGCGCGCACGCTGGTCTCGTCGGTGACGTCGCATTCGACCGCGTGCAGGTTGTCGTGCGTCTTCGCCAGATCGTGCAGCGGCTCGGCCCGGCGGCCGGCGATCCAGGTGCACGCGCCGGCATCGGCCAGCCCGCGCGCCAGGTCGGCGCCGAGGCCCGTGCCGCCGCCGGTGACCAGCGCGGTCTTGCCGGTGAGGTCCGTCATACGCTGATCCCCATGCCCTGACCGCGTTCGGCCAACCGCCGCATCTGGTCGCGGCCCGGCAGGTACGGGAGCGGCCAGCCGCTGTCCTCGTCGCCCAGCGCGGCGGCGGCGTGCAGCGTCCAGTACGGATCGGCCAGGTGCGGCCGCGCGAGGCAGACCAGGTCGGCGCGGCCCGCCATGAGGATCGAGTTCACGTGGTCGGGCTCGAAGATGTTGCCGACGGCCATCGTGGGGATGCCGCGTTCGTTGCGGATGCGGTCCGAGAACGGCGTCTGGAACATGCGGCCGTAGACGGGGCGCGCCTCGACGCTGGTCTGGCCGGCCGAGACGTCGACGATGTCGACGCCCGCCTCGCGGAAGAGGCTCGCGATCTCGACGGCTTCCTCGCCGCCCACGCCGCGGTCGCCGACCCAGTCGGTTGCCGAGATGCGCACGCTCATGGGCTTGGCCTCGGGCCAGGCGGCGCGCATGGCGCGGAACACCTCGAGCGGGTAGCGCATGCGGTTCTCGAGGCTGCCGCCGTATTCGTCCGTCCGGTGGTTCGAGATGGGCGAGATGAAGGACGACAGCAGGTAGCCGTGCGCCGCGTGCAACTCGATCATGTCGAAGCCGGCGCGCGCGGCCATCTCGGTGGCGGCGACGAACAGGTCGCGCACCATGTCCATGTCGGCGCGGTCCATCTCTTTCGGCGGCTGGTGGCCTTCGTCCCACGGGATGGGCGAGGCCGACAGCGTCGGCCAGTTGCCGGCCTTCAGCGGGGCGTCCATCGTCTCCCACCCCAGCTGGGTCGAGCCCTTGCGCCCCGAATGGCCGATCTGCATGCAGAGCTTGGCGTCGGTCTCGGCGTGCACGAAATCGCACAGGCGCGTCCACGCCGCCTCGTGCTCGGGCGCGTAGAGGCCGGGGCAGCCGGGGGTGATGCGACCCTCGGCCGAGACGCAGGTCATCTCGACATAGACGAGGCCCGCGCCACCCTTGGCGCGCTCGGCGTAGTGCACGAAATGCCAATCGGTGGGGCAGCCGTCGACGGCCTTGTACTGCGCCATGGGCGAGACGACGACGCGGTTCTTCAGCCGCATGTCGCGCAACTGGAACGGCGCGAACATCGGCGCGCGGTGCACGCCGTTCGCGCCGGCCTGGGCCTGGAACCATTCCTCGGCCTCGCGCAGCCATTGGGCGTCGCGCAGGCGCAGGTTCTCGTGGCTGATGCGCTGGCTGCGGGTCAGCAGAGAATAGTTGAACTGCACCGGGTCGAGATGCAGGTAGCGCTCGACATCCTCGAACCACTCGGTCGAGTTGCGGGCCGCCGATTGCAGGCGCAGCACGTCGGTGCGCCGCTCTTCCTGGTAGCGGGTGAAGGCGGATTCGAGGGTGGCCTCCTTGGTCACGAGGTCGGCCAGCGCGATGGCGGATTCCAGCGCCAGCTTGGTGCCCGAGCCGATCGAGAAATGCGCCGTGGCCGAGGCGTCGCCCAGCAGCACGACGTTCTCGTGGTGCCATTTCTCGCACAGCACGCGATTGAAGTTCAGCCAGGCCGAGCCGCGCAGGTGCTTCATGTTCGAGATCAGCGAATGACCGCCCAGGTCGTCGGCGAAGATCGCCTCGCATTTCGCGATCATCTCGTCCTGGCCCATCTTGTCGAAGCCGAGGCCGCGCCACGTGTCCTCGGCGCATTCCACGATGAAGGTCGCGGTGTCGGCGTCGAACTGGTAGGCATGCGCCCAGATCCAGCCGGCGTCGGTCCTGCGGAAGATGAAGGTGAAGGCGTCGTCGAACTTGGCGTGCGTGCCCAGCCAGACGAACTTGCACGCGCGGGTGTCGATCTCGGGCTTGAAGGCGTGTTCGAACCGCTTGCGGGTCTTCGAGTTGATGCCGTCGGCCGCGACCACCAGGTCGTTGTCGCGCATCAGAGCGTCGATGTCGTCGACCTCGGTCTCGAACCGCAGGATCACGCCCAGCTCGCGCGCGCGCTCCTGCAGCAGCAGCAGCATCTGGCGCCGGCCTAGGCCGCAGAAGCCGTGACCCGTCGAGGTGATGGCGACGTCTTCCTTCACCACCTTGATGTCGTCCCAGTAGGCGAAATGCCCGCGGATCGCCTCGGCGCTCTTGGGGTCGTTGGCGGCGAGGTTGTCCAGCGTCTCGTCGGACAGGACCACGCCCCAGCCGAAGGTGTCGTCGGGGCGGTTGCGCTCGATCACCGTGACGTGGGCGTCGGGCTCGCGCAGCTTGAGGCTGATCGCGAAATAGAGCCCCGCTGGGCCGCCACCAAGACAGACGGTCTTCATCGCTGATCCTCCTATACCGGCATCGAGATAGGACCATTCCACCAAGCGACAATCGTTTCAAGCCTAAAGCTTTAGGCTTGAAACGATTGCCCGGCTGGTCAAGGATGCCCGGACCCCGCGCGCGCCGCGCCCCGCAGGAGAGCCGCCATGGCCGCATTCACGCACCGGACCGACGTGATGTTCCAGCATTGCGACCCCGCGGGCATCGTCTTCTACCCGCGCTATTTCGAGATGATCAACGCCGTGGTCGAGGTGTTCTTCGATCGCGCGCTTGACTGGTCCTTCGCGACGCTGCACGGAACCGAACGCATGGGCGTGCCGATGGGGCGCATCGCGGCGGACTTCCACGCGGCCTCCCGGCTGGGCGACGTGCTGGACTGGACGCTGACGATCGACCGTCTCGGCCGCGCGAGCGCCGATATCGAGATCACCGGCACCTGCGGCGACGAGCCACGGCTGAGCGTGCGCGGCACGCTGGTGCTGGTCGACCTGGACCGAATGAAATCCCGTCCGTGGCCCGAGGAGCGGCGCGCGGGCCTGGAACGCTACTTGAAGGAGACCACCGCTTGAGCACGATCACCATCCACCCCGAGGGCTGGACGCCCGCCAAGGGCTACGCCAACGGGATCGTCGCCGAGGGCCGCGTGCTGTTCGTCGGCGGACAGATCGGCTGGAATGCCGAGCAGGTCTTCGAAAGCCACGATTTTATCGGCCAGATGAAGCAGGCGCTGCGCAACATCGTGACGGTGGTCGAGACCGCCGGCGGCAGCGTCGCCGACATCGCGCGGCTGACCTGGTACGTGACCGACAAGGCCGAGTACCTCGCCAACCAGGCCGACGTGGGCGCGGCGTATCGCGAGGTGATGGGCTACCATTTCCCGGCGATGACGATGGTGGTGGTCGTGGGCCTGGTCGAGGACGACGCGAAGGTCGAGATCGAGGCGACCGCCGTCCTGCCCTGATCGGCGCGCCTTACGGCCGCCTGAGGGTGGCCGCGGTGCGCGCCTTGAGCGACAGGCGCCCGGGCGCCGCGGCAAGGCGGGCCAGCGTCGCGCGGTCGTCGGGGCTGGCCATCGTGGCCGAGGCCAGGAAGTGGCGCAGCTCGTCCTCGGGCATCGGGCGCGAGAAGTGGAAGCCTTGCAGCACGTCGCAGCCGATGCGGCGCAGGATCTCGGCGTGCTCGGCGGTCTCTACCCCTTCGGCCACGACCGACAGGTCGAGCGAATGCGCAAGGCCCACGATCGCGCGGACGGTGCCCATGCTGCGCTCGGACGTCATGGCGCGGCCGGCCAGCGCGCGGTCGAGCTTGACCGTTTCGGGTGCTATCTCGAACAACCCGTTGATCGAGGCGTGGTCCGAGCCAAAATCGTCGATCTCGATCCGGAAGCCGCGTTCCCGCAGCGCGTCGAGCACGTAGATCAGCGGTGCGCCGTGCTGTTCGACCGACACCGTCTCGAGCACCTCGAAGGCGATCCGGCGCGGATCGGGGAAGTCGATGACGTCGAGCGTCGACAGGAAGTCCGGCGCAAGCAGCCGGCCCGTCGAGGCGTTGAACGACACCGACGGCAGCACGCAGCCCGCCGCGTCCAGACGGGCGATGGCGGCGAGCCCGGCCTCGAACACCGCGCGGTCGACGGCGGCCTCCTGTCCCAGCTGGCGGGCGACGGGCAGGAACTGGTCGGGCGTGATGGGCCCGAAGCGCGGGTGGTTCCAGCGCACGAGCACCTCGACCCCGACGACGGCGCCGGTCAGCGCGTCGTGCTGGGTCTGGAAGAACGGCACTAGGTCGCCCTGCGCCAGCGCGGCCGGCAGCGCGTCCGCCACCAGACGCGTGCGCGAGGCGTCGTGCTTCATGGCACGGTCGAAGATGGCGATCTGGCCGCGGCCGTCCGCCTTGGCGCTGTAGAGCGCCACGTCCGCGTCGCGCAGCATGTCGGCGGGTTCGTCGTGATCCGGGTCGGGCGCGGCGATGCCGAAGCTGGCGCCGTACTGGCACAGCCGTCCCTCGAACAGGATCGGCTTGAGGATCTCGGCCAGCAGACGCTCGGCGATCCGGGCCGCGTCCTGGATGTGCATGTCGGCGGGGCACAGCACCACGAATTCGTCGCCGCCGATCCGGGCGGGGAAGCAGTCGGGGGCGAGGCGTTCGTTCAGGATGCCCGCCACGTGGCGCAGCACGTGATCGCCAGCCGCGTGACCGAGGACGTCGTTGACCGACTTGAAGCGGTCGAGGTCGATGCGGATGATCGGACCGATCTCCTCATCGGACTTGGCACCGAGGATCTGGTCGAAGTGACGCCGGTTCGGC
Organism: Citreimonas sp.; assembly: GCF_042096055.1. NCBI lineage: Bacteria > Pseudomonadati > Pseudomonadota > Alphaproteobacteria > Rhodobacterales > Roseobacteraceae > Citreimonas > Citreimonas sp. The sequence continues at coordinate 24,927 of NZ_JBELMH010000013.1, forward strand.
AGCCCGGTCAGCGCGTCGGTCAGGGCCGTGCGCGCGATCTCGGCATTGGCCGATTGCAGACGGTTGACGTAGTGGGACTGACGCCGCTCGGCCATGACGTAGTCGGTGACGTCGGCGCGGGTGACGATGGTGTCGCCGAACTCGGTCTTGCGGTGACGCACGCGCATGTAGCGGCCGCTGCCGGTGAACAGCACGACGCCCTGTTCCTCGAACTCCAGCGTACTGAGCGAGTCGGCGATGAACGCGTCCGCGTCCGAGGGATCGACGTCGGGGTAATGCCCCTTCTGGATCGCGTCCTTCATGATCGCGCCGATATGCTTGCCGGGCTGGACGAAGGCCGGATCGGGGTGCACGGATTCGGCGTAGGCCCGGTTGCACAGCACCAGCTGCCAGTGACGGTCGAACAGGCCCATGCCCTCGCCCGGGGATTCCAGCGCCAGCTTCAGCCGGCTGGACAGGGCCGCGAATTCGCGCTTGGTCCGCTTCTCGTCCTGCCAGTGCGACACGAACTGCCGCATCAGGATCGCAAAGACGATCCAGGCCGCCGTGCCGGTGGCGAAGGTCACGACCAGCACGGTGCGGTGCAGGATCGTCTCGACCTCGTCGATCATCGGCTGGAACACGCCCGAATTGCGGCGCATGTCCTCGAGCTCTCCCAGGATCTGGAGGCGGTGCGCGTAGGCCGAGTCCGGGCCTTCGCCGGACCGGTTCTCGTCCAGTTCCCGCTGGACCTGGTCGAGATGCTCGAGAAGCTTCCCGCTGGTTTCGAGCCCCGACGTGCAGGCGGACACGACGTTGCCCTCGCCGACCGAATTGGCGAGCGTCCGCTCGAGCAGGCTGAGGTTGTGGATGCACCACTCTGCCTCGGCGCGGGCGGCGCTGACCTGCGCGCGCACCTCGTTCAGGCTGTCCTCGCGGAACACGGTCACCGACCGCGTGATGTCGATCGCCTGCTGCGTGGCCTGGAAATGGATGAAATTCCGGGCGCGGTATTCGCTGGACAGCGTCAGGTAATGGTAGCCGATGAACGCCGCCATCATCAGGCCGGCGATCAGTAGACCGAACACCACGAATAGCCGGCGAATGTACATGTGCGCCTTGGTCTGACTGCCCCCAGCGCACACGGTAACCGCCCACCCATCAACGAGACGTTAACAAATCCGCAACTTTTTCTGAGACGGCGCGGGGCCGCGCGTGAAAAAGGCCCCCGCGGGGGCCTGTTCCTGTCCGGCGGCGGCGGGGCGGCGGCAAAGTCGGCCGCCCCGCACGCGATTACCAGCTGTTGTAGCCCAGGTACTTGCCGGACATCTCGATCTTGACGCGGTCGCCCTTGGGGTTCTCGACGCGGCTGATCTTCATGTCGAAGTCGATCGCGGACATGATGCCGTCGCCGAACTTCTCGTGGATCAGCGCCTTGATCGTGGGGCCGTAGACGCCGACGATCTCGTAGAGGCGGTAGATGCACGGATCGGTCGGCACGGCCTGCTCCCACATCTTGGTGGGGCTTTCCTCGAGCACGCCGGCCGCTTCCTGCGGCAGGCCCATGACCGACACCAGCGCCTTGGCCTTGTCGGCGGGCATGGCGTTCATGCCCATGCAGGCCGAGTGCGTCCAGACCGGCGACATGTCGATCTTCTCGGCGATCTGCTCCCACGTCATGCCCGCCTGCTTCTTGGCGGACAGGATCATCGCGGTGACGTCTTCCTTGCTCATCATCTGCGGCACCTCGTAGGTATCCTTCATGGTATCCTCCTCTTGAGTGATGGTGGTTGGCGCGCCCTAGAGACCGAGCGCGGTGAGGCCTGGGTGATCAGCGGGGCGCGGCCCCTGGGGCCAGTGAAACAGCCGCTCCGCCTCGGCGATGGGAACGTCGTTGATCGAGGCGTGGCGCACGGCCATGAACCCGGCCTCGTCGAATTCCCAGTTCTCGTTGCCGTAGGCGCGGAACCACTGGCCGGATTCGTCGTGCCATTCGTAGGCGAAGCGCACGGCGATGCGGTTGCCGGCATGCGCCCAGATCTCCTTGATCAGGCGATAGCCGTTTTCCCGCGCCCATTTCCGCGACAGGAACGCCTCGACCTCGGCCCGGCCGTTCAGGAATTCCGACCGGTTCCGCCAGCGCGTGTCCGGCGTGTAGGCCAGTGCCACGCGGGCCGGGTCGCGGCTGTTCCAGGCATCCTCGGCCATGCGGACCTTGCGCACCGCGTCCTCGTGCGAGAACGGCGGCACGGGCGGCCGCGGCGCCGCTTGCGCGGGGGCCTCGGGTGCGGCGACGGTGTCAGTCATTGACCGCGCGCAGGCGCGGCGTGCGCGCCCCCTCGGGTTCGGCGTCAGCCGTCGCCTTCGCCTGGTGGCCGTTCTCGAAGCGGACCGTCTCGGGCGACTGGGTCTGCCCGTCCGAGGGCTGGCCCGAAAGTTCCTTGGACCGCTTGCCGAGGAACTGCACCAGGTGATTGCGGATTGCGTAGTAGTTCGGATCCTCGACGATCGTGGTCCGCTCGCGCGGGCGGGGGATGTTGATCTCGACCGATTCCGCCACGCGGGCCATCGGGCCGTTGGTCATCAGCAGGATGCGATCGGCGAGCAGGACCGCCTCGTCGATGTCGTGGGTGATCATGAACACGGTCTGCTCGGTCCCGCCCCAGATCTTCAGCAGCTCTTCCTGGATCGTGCCCCGGGTCAGCGCGTCGAGCGCGCCGAAGGGTTCGTCGAGCAACAGCAGCTTGGGGTGGTTGGCGAAGGCCCGCGCGATCGACACGCGCTGGCGCATGCCGCCCGACAGCTGGCTGGGCTTGCGGTAGACCACGTCGCCCTCGAGCCCCACCATGGCGAGGTATTCGCGGGCATGCGCCTCGACCTTGGTCTTGGACCAGTCGGGGTAGCGCGCCTTGACGCCGAAGGTCACGTTCTTCAGCGCCGACAGCCACGGCAGCAGCGAATAGTTCTGGAACACCACGCCGCGGTCCAGCGACGGGCCGGACACCTCGTAGCCGTCCATCTTGACTACGCCGGACGTGGGCTCGGCCAGCCCGGCGAGGATGTTCATGATGGTCGACTTGCCGCAGCCCGAGTGGCCCAGGATGCAGACGAACTCGCCCTTCTCGATCCCGAAGCTCGCGTTCTCGAACACGGTGAGCGTGCCGCCCTGCCCGTCCGGGAACTGCTGCGTCATGCGCTCGATGGAAAGGAATGGTTTCGACATGGGGGAACTCCTTATTCCGCGTAGGCGACAGCGCGCTGGAGCAGGCCGAAGGCCGAGTCCAGGATCATGCCGACGACGCCGATCATGAGGATCGAAAAGATGACGGAGGTCAGGTCGAGGTTGTTCCACTCGTTCCAGACGTAGTAGCCGATGCCGGTGCCACCGACGAGCATCTCGGCCGCGACGATCACGAGCCAGGCGATGCCGATCGAGATCCGCATGCCGGTGATGATCGTCGGCGCGGCGGCCGGCAGGATCACCGTGAACGCGGTCTTGAGCGGCCCGAGTTCATGCGTGCGGGCGACGTTCACCCAGTCCTCGCGCACGCCGGCCACGCCGAAGGCGGTGTTCAGCAGCATCGGCCAGATCGAGCATATGAAGATCACGAAGATCGCGCTCGCCTCGGAATCCTGGATGATGAACAGCGCCAGGGGCATCCACGCCAGCGGCGAGATCGGCCGCAGCACCTGGATGTACGGGTTGAGCGCGCGGTAGGCGATCGGCGACATGCCGATCAGGAAGCCCAGCGGGATCGCGATCAGCGCGGCCAGGAAGTAGCCGGTCAGAACGCGGTAGATCGAATAGCCGATCTGGATGCCGATGCCCTTGTCGTTCGGTCCCGCGTCGTAGAACGGATCCGACAGCTGCTCCCACGCCTTGGCGAGCACGTCCGAGGGCGGGGGCACGCCTGCGCGTTCCTGCCCGAGGCCCATGAGACGCTCGTATTCGGTGAGATCCTCCGCGGCCTTCTGCGCCGGGATGGCGGCCTCCCAGATCAGGAGGCCGACCACCAGCAGGACGATCGACAGGATCGCGGCACGCTGGTTGAGGGAAAGGTTCAGGGCGGGCATGGCTCAGCCCTTCCCGATCGCGAAGCTGGAGACGTAGGCCTCGGGCTCGGCCGGATCGAAGGTCTTGCCCATGATCGTGTGCGACTTGTAGGTCACGTCCGGCGCGTCGTACCCCAGATCCTCCATCACCTTCTTGGCGTCGGCGGCGAGGTAAACCTGCTCGGCCACCGCGCGGTAGTCGACGTCGCCCTCGATATAGCCCCAGCGCTTCATCTGGGTCAGGATCCAGACGCCCATCGAGTGCCACGGGAAGGGGTCGAAATCGATCCGGTCGGGCACCTGCTTCACCTCGCCCAGGCCGTCGGCATAGGTGCCTGTCAGCACCTGCTCGATCACCGGGACCGGCTGGTTGAGATAGTTCGTGGGCGCGATCGCCTCGGAGATTTCCTTGCGGTTCTCGGGGTTCGAGGCGTATTGCGTCGCGTCGATGATCGACTTCAGCAGCGCGCCGTAGGTGTTCGGCAGCTCACTGGCGAAGCTGGCGGGGGCGGCGAAGGCGCAGCAGGGGTGCCCTTCCCAGATTTCCTTGGTGAGGATGTGGATGAAGCCGATGCCTTCCCAGACCGCGCGCTGGTTGAACGGGTCCGGCGACAGGTAGCCGTCGAGGTTGCCGGCGCGCAGGTTGGCGACCATCTCGGGCGGCGGGACGACGCGGATCTGGATGTCGACGTCGGGGTCCAGCCCGAACTCGGCCACGTAGTAACGCAGCAGGAAGTTGTGCATCGAGTATTCGAACGGCACGCCGAAGGTGAAGCCCTTCCACTGCGACGGGTCGCGCTTGTCCATGTGCTCGTTCGACAGAACGATCGCCTGGCCGTTGATGTTCTCGACGGCGGGCATGATGTACGGCTCGGCCACCGAGCCCGCGCCCAGCGTCATCGCCAGCGGCATCGGCGTCAGCATGTGCGACGCGTCGTATTCGCCCGACAGCGACTTGTCGCGGGCCACGGCCCAGCCGGCGGTCTTGATGACCTGCGCGTTGAGCCCGTAGCGTTCGTAGAAGCCCATCGGCTGCGCCATGATGATCGGCGTCGCGCAGGTGATCGGCACGAAGCCGATGTTGAGATCGCTCTTCTCGGGCGTGCCGAGGTTGTCGAGGATCGCCGCCTTGGCCGCATCCATCGGGAACACCGAGGCCAGCGCCGCGGCCACGGTGCCGCCGCCCATCATGCCCATGAAGGACCGGCGCGAGACGTCGCTGTGGCCGAACATCGACCGCACGACCGCGCTTTCGACGGCGCGCTCGAGGATGTCGTCCGAGCTCATCTGCGTGGTCTGGTGCGCGTGGCCCGAATGACTGGAGCAACTGTCGCAGCCGCAATCGGCACCGTGCCGCAGGTCGGTCTTTTCGGAATATGGATCGCCAAGGCTCTTGGTGGTCATGGTGTTGCCCTCATCGCTTTGCCCTTCAAGCTTGCGACAACCGGTGGGCTGCCGAGAACACGGCGCCTCAAATTTGGGCGCGATTTAAAATCGTTCCTTTACAAAGGATTAATGCGAGCGGCGGACAGAAAATATTGCTGTTTTTCGTAATTCACGATTTTTCGTTTCGGGAGCCGCTAGGCGGTCGTTAACCTGACGGCATGCATGACGGCGCCCTTCAGCACGATTCCCTGCTTTCGGCGCTGCCGCAGGCCGCGGTGCTCGTCGACCTGCGCGCGGACCGGATCGAGGAGATCAATCGCGCCGCCGCGCGGCTGCTGTCGGTCGACCCGGCGGACCCGCCCGCCTTCTCGCGCCTGGTCGGGCGCGCGATGCCCGACTTCCTCGTCTTCCTGCAGGAGATCGAGCATCGCTCCGAGGCCTGGACGCGCACGGTGCGCATGACCGACGCAAAGGGCGCCGCGCTGCAGCTGGAACTGCGCGCACGGCTGGTATCGGACCGGCCCGGGTTGCTGATGCTGGTCCTGCTGGACCTGTCGGAACTGGCCCGTCGCGCCGAGATCGCTGAGGCGAGCGCGCTGCAACGCGCGGGTCTGGGCGAATGGAAGCGCGCGCAGACCTTCTTTGCCGAGCTCGAGCGCGGCAACCAGCTGATCCTGAACGCCGCCGGCGAAGGCATCTACGGCGTGAACGCCCAGGGCCAGGCGACCTTCGTCAACCGCGCCGCGCAGGAGATGCTGGGATGGACGTCCGAGGACCTGATGGGCGAGAATATCCATTCGAAGATCCATCACCACCACCTGTCCGGCGACGTCTACCCGGCGCATGACTGCCCGATCTACCGCTCGTTCCGGTTCGAGCAGGTGCACCGGATCGAGGACGAGGTGTTCTGGCGCAAGGACGGCAAGCCGATCCGCGTCGAATACGTCTCGACTCCGATCTACGACCAGAAGGTGCTGGTTGGCGCGGTGGTGATCTTTCGCGACATCACCGAGCGCAAGGAGAACGAGCGCAAGCTGCGCGAGGCGCTGGACGAGGTCGCCGCCCTGCGCGACCGGCTGGAGCAGGAAAATGCCTACCTGCAGGAGACCATCACCAGCGAGCGCGCGCATCACGACATCGTCGGCACCTCGCCCATCATCCGGCAGCTGGTGCGCAAGATCGAGCTTGTGGCCGAGACCGACGCGACCGTGCTGATCACCGGCGAGACGGGCACCGGCAAGGCGCTGGTCGCCACCGCGATCCACAAGGACAGCGCGCGGCGCAAGCGGCCGCTCATCCACTTCAAGTGTGGCTCGATAGCGCCCGACGCGGTCGAGGCGGAGCTTTTCGGCCAGATGCGCGGCGCCTTCGTGGGCGCGTTGCGCGACCGGCCCGGGCGGCTGGAGCTGGCGCATGGCGGCACGCTGTTCCTCGACGACGTCGAGGAGCTGGCCCCCGAGGTGCAGGGACGCCTGCTGCAGACCCTGACCGATGGCGCGGTGACGCGGCTGGGCGACACGCGGGCGCGCAGCCTGGACCTGCGGGTGATCGCCGCCACCACCACCGACCCCGAGCGCGCCGTCGCGCAGGGGCGCCTGCGCGAGGACCTGCTGCTGCATCTCAGCGTCTTCCCGATCCCCTGCCGGCCGCTGCGCGAGCGGCGCGAGGACATTCCCGCGCTGGCGGCGCACCTGCTGGATATCGCGTGCCGCAGGCTCAACCGCCCGCTGCCGGTCATCACAGAAGGCACCATGCGCGCGATGGTCGAGTACGACTGGCCCGGCAACGTGCGCGAGCTGCGCAACGTGGTGGAACGCGGCGCCATCGTGTCGCGCGGCGGCAAGCTGGTGATCGAACTCGGGTCCGAGGCGACGCGCGCGCAGCCCGCCGAGGGGTTCCGCCCCGAGGCCGAGATGCAGCAGCTGATCCGCGACAACCTGCTGGCCTGCCTGCACGAGACCGGCGGCCGCGTGTCCGGTCCGGCCGGTGCGGCGGAGCTGCTGGGTCTGCCGGCGACGACGGTCTATTCGCGCATGCGCAAGTTCGGGATCGACCGCACAGCCGTGGCGTCCTGAGGGGGCCGCGTCAGCCGATGTCCAGCGCCGCGAGCGCCGCGGCGAATTGTTCCTTCGACACGGGCTTCATCATCGTCACGCCTTCGGCCACGGCGTTCTCGGCGTCTTCGCCGGCTTCGTTCATCGGGTAGCCCGACACGAAGATCACCGGTGTGCCCGGGCGCAGCGCCACCACCCGTCGCGCGAGATCCCGCCCCCGGATCGCGCCGGGCATGACCAGGTCGGTGATGACCACATCGATCGTCGCGTCGGCCTGGAACAGGCGCAGCGCCTCGGCCCCGCTCAGCGCCGGCGTGACGGAGCAGCCGATCTTTTCCAGCTGGCCGCGGGCGGCGCGCAGCACCGCCGGATCGTCCTCGACCAGAAGCACGTGGTAGCTTCTGTCGAGCGATGCGGTCGCCGGCGTCTCGATCGGCAGCGCCTGGCCGTCCGAGACCGGAAAGTACAGCCGAAACACGCTGCCCAACCCCTGGGTCGAGCTGAGGTCGATGCACCCGCCCAGCTGATGCATGTAGCTTTGCACCAGCGACAGCCCCAGGCCGGCGCCCTTGTCGACGGGCTTGGTGGTGAAATACGGCTCGAAGATCTTCTCGAAGTAGTCCGGGGCGATGCCCTCGCCGGTGTCGGCGACCTCGACCACCACGAAGCGCCCGCCCTTTGGCAGGCCGGGCACCTCGGTCGGGCTGCCGGGCAGCTGCACGATCTTGGCGGATACGGTCAGCGCACCGCCCTCGGGCATGGCGTCGCGCGCGTTCAGCGCGAGGTTCAGGATCATGTCTTCGACCTGGGACTTGTCGGCCCAGACCGGCCCCGGTGCCCCGTCCAGCCGCAGGTCGATCGTGACGGTTTCCGGGAAGGTCCGGCGCATCATGCCGACCACGCCCCTCAGCAGGGCGACCATGTCCAGCGCGCTCGGCTCGAGGATCGCGCGGCGGCCGTAGACCAGCAGCGTCCGCGTCAGGTTCCGGCTGCGCTCGATCGCCTCGTGGATGTCGCGGAACATCTCGGCGCGCAGGTCGGGGTCGGCCTCGGTCTCGGCCAGTTCGAGGTTGCCCAGCATGACGGCGAGCGAGTTGTTGAAGTCGTGCGCGACGCCGCCCACCAGTTGCCCGAGCGAGTCGAGCTTGCGCGAATGGAACAGCGCCTCCTCGGCCTCCTTCTCGCGCGTCATGTCGATGCTGAAGCCGCCGACCATCGTCTCGCCGGTCGAGGGTTCCTGCACCGGGAACTTCGAGGCGCGGATGATGCGGTATTCGCCCGTGCGCGCCTTGATCCGGCCGGTCCAGGTGATCGGGTTGCCGCTGCGCACGACTTCGGCGTCGTGGGCCTGCACCCGTTCGTAGGCGTCGGGATCGAAGAAATCGCGCGCGTTGGACCTGGCCAGATCCTCGCGCGACAGGCCCCACCACTCCGCCGCCAGGCGGTTGCCGTAGACGTTCCGGCCGTCCAGCGTCTTGATGTAGGCCGAGGCCGGGCAGTTCTCGAAGAACTCGTTGAACAGCCGCTCGCTACGGTCCAGCGCCTCGCGCAGGTCGACCTCTCCGGCGATGGATTGCAGGAACCCGGCGACGCCCGAGACGCAGTCGGCGCCGGAGGTCCGCAGAGCGGTCGCGTTGAACGACAGGTAGGCTTCGTCCGCATTGCGCAGGCGCAGCGTCGCGGTCATGACCTGATCCGACGAAGCGCCGGCTTCGAGGGCGTCGATGAAGGCGTTCCGGTCCGCCGGGTGCACCAGCGCGTGCGCGTCCGGCTCTGCGGTGTGGCCCAGCATCTGCAGCACCTCGTCGGACCACGTCAGCGCACCGGTTTCCGCTACCCAGTGAAACAGCCCGGCGCTCGAGCTTTGCATCAGCGTCAGCAACTGGTCACGGTCGAGCATGTCGCCGGCGTTCAGGCTAGGCATGGCGCTGTCCCCCCGGCGTGCCGCGAAGGCCGCTCACGCGCCCTGACCGTTTGCCGATCCAGATGGTCTGGCGTGTCCTCATATCGGCAGACTATCGCTCACGTTGATCGGAACAATGGAAAAAATGTACCTTACGAAAGGTAAATTGCGTTCCGGCAACAGGAACTGCGCGTCCAAGCGGCAGCCGGCGAATTCGCGATCTCGTGCGCAGGTGGCCATTGCACCCGCCGGCGATCTGCGGCCATCACTGGGGGCGCAGGCCGCTCGCACGCAGGAGAAGACCATGAAGTTTCGTTTCCCCATCGTCATCATCGACGAGGATTTCCGCTCGGAGAACTCGTCCGGGCTGGGCATCCGCGCTATGGCCGACGCGATCGAACGCGAAGGCTTCGAGGTGCTGGGGGTGACCAGTTACGGCGACCTGTCGCTGTTCGCGCAGCAGCAGTCGCGCGCCAGCGCCTTCGTGCTGTCGATCGACGACGAGGAGTTCAGCCCAGGCCCCGACCTCGACCCCGCCGTGGTCAACCTGCGCAACTTCATCCAGGAGGTGCGGCGCAAGAACGAGGACGTGCCGATCTACGTCTACGGCGAGACCAAGACCAGCCGCCACCTGCCCAACGACATCCTGCGCGAGCTGCACGGCTTCATCCACATGTTCGAGGACACGCCCGATTTCGTCGCGCGCCACATCATCCGCGAGGCCAAGGGCTACCTCGAGGGGATCCAGCCGCCGTTCTTCAAGGCGCTGCTCGATTACGCCGAGGACGGGTCCTATTCGTGGCACTGCCCCGGCCATTCCGGCGGCGTGGCGTTCCTGAAAAGCCCGGTGGGGCAGATGTACCACCAGTTCTACGGCGAGAACATGCTGCGCGCCGACGTCTGCAACTCGGTCACCGAACTGGGCCAGCTGCTGGACCACGACGGCGCCATCGGCGCGTCCGAGCGCAACGCCGCGCGGATCTTCAACGCCGATCACTGCTTCTTCGTGACGAACGGCACCTCGACCAGCAACAAGATGGTCTGGCACCACTCGGTCGCGCCGGGCGACGTGGTGGTGGTGGACCGCAACTGCCACAAGTCGATCCTGCACAGCATCATCATGACCGGCGCGGTGCCCGTGTTCCTCAAGCCCACGCGCAACCACCACGGCATCATCGGCCCGATCCCGCAATCCGAGTTCGAGATCGGCTCGATCCGCGAGAAGATCCGCGCCAATCCGCTTCTGTCGGAGGTGGACGCCGACACCGTGCAGCCGCGCATCCTGACGCTCACGCAGTCGACCTATGACGGTGTGCTCTACAACACCGACACGATCAAGGCGCAGCTCGACGGCCATATCGACAGCCTGCACTTCGACGAGGCGTGGCTGCCCCACGCGGCGTTCCATCCGTTCTACGGCGGCTACCACGCGATGGGCCGCAAGCGCGAGCGCCCGCGCAAGTCCATCACCTACGCGACCCAGTCGATCCACAAGCTGCTGGCCGGGATCAGCCAGGCCAGCCACGTGCTGGTGCAGGACAGCCAAGAGCACAAGCTGGACCGCCACCTGTTCAACGAATCCTACCTGATGCACAGTTCGACCAGCCCGCAATACAGCATCATCGCCAGCTGCGACGTGGCCGCCGCGATGATGGAGCCACCGGGCGGCACCGCGCTGGTCGAGGAAAGCCTGGCCGAGGCGATGGATTTCCGCCGCGCCATGCGCAAGGTCGACGAGGAGTTCGGCGACGACGACTGGTGGTTCCAGGTCTGGGGTCCCGAGTCGATGGCCGAGGAAGGCATCGGCGAGACCGACGATTGGGTGCTGGGCAAGTCCGACGCCGACTTCGCCCAGGGCAAGGGCAGCGCCGACACCTGGCACGGCTTCGGAGAGATCGCGCCCGGCTTCAACATGCTGGACCCGATCAAGTCGACGATCATCACGCCGGGGCTGAACCTCGACGGGCGGTTCGAGGACACCGGCATTCCCGCGTCGATCGTCACCAAGTTCCTGACCGAACACGGCGTGGTGGTCGAGAAGACCGGGCTCTACAGCTTCTTCATCATGTTCACGATCGGCATCACCAAGGGCCGCTGGAACACGATGCTGACCGCGCTGCAGCAGTTCAAGGACGACTACGCCAAGAACCAGCCCATGTGGCGGACCATGCCGCAGTTCAGCGCCAAGCATCCGCGCTACGAAAGCATCGGCCTGCGCGACCTGTGCCAGCACGTGCACACGCTCTACAAGAAGTACGACGTGGCGCGCCTGTCAACGGACATCTATCTCGGCGACCACACCCCCGCGATGAAGCCCAGCGACGCCTTCGCCCACATCGCCCAGCGCAAGACCCAGCGCGTGCCGATCGACCAGCTCGAGGGGCGCATCACCACCAGCTTGGTCACGCCCTACCCGCCGGGCATCCCGCTGCTGATCCCGGGCGAGGTCTTCAACCGCAAGATCGTCGAGTATCTCGACTTCAACCGCACCTTCACCAAGGAATGCCCCGGCTTCGAGATCGACATCCACGGCCTGGTGCAGGAGGTCGACGAGGACGGTGTGGTCCAGTATTTCGCAGACTGCGTCGCGATTTAGGTCCGAGACGACGGAACCCTTTGGTTATCGGCGGAGTTTCAACCGGCCACATAATGCCGGCCCGTCGCGCAGCCCCGTCCCGGGGCCGCGGCGGGACCCGGAAACGAAACGGGCGGGGGAGATCCGAATGAAGTCAGCGATACTTGGGGCGGCCGTCGTACTCGGCCTTGCCGCGACGGCGCACGCCGATGAAGTCACCATCTCGGTCACGGGGGACTCGGTCACCGTGACGGACCAGAGCGGCGCGGTCGTCGCCGAAGGCGGGGCGACCATCGTCATCGACGGCGACGGCGAGATCGTGGTCTCGAGCGAAGACGGCGCGGCATCTGAAAGCACCGACAAAGCGGCAACCGACGGCACCGACGCCGCGCAGGGCGCCAGCGGCGCGATCCCGGCCTCGGCCGACGTCGCGGCGGGCGAAGAGGCCTACCAGGCCGTCTGCCGCAACTGCCACGGACCAAAGGCTCAGGGGATCGCCAGCTATCCGCGGCTGTCGGACAAGGACTACGCCTACATCGTCGACCGGCTGGAAACCTACCGCGAAGGCGAGCGCGTCGGCCCGAACTCGATGCTGATGATCCCGCACGCCCGACCGCTTGCGGACGAAGACATCGTCAACCTTGCGGCGTATATCACCACCGCGTTTGACTGATCCGAACACGGCGCGGCATTTCCGTTACGGCTTGCCGAAGCGGAAATGCGTTAATACGCTGTGCCTATCCGGGTCGTCATGCGTCCTCTGGATAGCGTGACCGCCCGGGCAACAAGCCCTCAGGGAGGACACCATGAACAACCCATTCCGCAGACCATCCACGGCGTACCTGCTGCCGCTTCTGGCGGGCGCGGCGTTCGCCGCGTCGCCGGCGCTGGCGCAGTCCGGCATGAATACCACCAGCCTCGAACACGAGGTCGTCCTGTCTGATTTGGACAGCCCGTGGGACATGGCGTTCCTCGACGACGGCACGATGTTCTTCACCGAGAAGTGCGAGGGCCTGTCGGTCCGCATGCCCGACGGTTCGGTCAACGCGCTTCTGGGCATGGGCGAGACCGAGGGCTACCCCTCGAACGCCGATGACCTGTTCTGCGAAGGCCAGGCCGGCATGCAGGGCGTCGCGGTCGACCCGAACTTCGAGGAGAACCGCCGCATCTACGTCTACGCGACGTCGAACATGTCCGACCCGCACACCAACCGGCTGATGCGCCTCGAGGTGAACGAGGACTTTACCGAAGTGTCGAACCGGACCGACATCGTCGACGACGTGCCCTACAAGATGGAAGCATCCGACCACCCGTTCGGCGGCCCCGGCGCGCATAACGGCGGCCGCGTGCGCTTCGGCCCCGACGGCGCGCTGTGGCTGACCACCGGCGACAACCACAACCCCGAGATCCCTCAGAGCCCGACGATGATGGGCTCGAAGGTTCTTCGCATGGACACCGACGGCAACGCCCATCCGGAGAACAACCCGCCCGAGGGTTTCGACCAGCGGACCTACACCTACGGGCACCGCAACGTGCAGGGCATCGCCTTCCATCCGGAAACCGGCGACGCCATCGTGGTCGAGCACGGGCCGTGGCACTCGGACGAGACGACCGTTCTGCAGAACGGCGGCAACGCCGGCTGGGACCCGCGTGACAACATGGCCGGCCGCGGCGACTGCCCCGACGGCTATTGCGGCTACATGCCCAACCAGAACGAGGGCATGAACCGGTTCGAGCGGGCGGCCTTCATGCCGATGACCGACTTCGAGACCTATCCCGACGCCATGCCCCCGATCTGGGAAAACAACGGCTGGTCGCAGGGCAGTTCCTCGGCCGCCTTCCTCGAAGGCGAGCAGTGGGGCGACTGGAACGGCGACATGGTCGTCGGCATCATGGGCATCGGCTTCGGCGGCACGCCGATCGGCCAGCGCATCGACGTCATGGACCTGATGGTCGAGGACGGCGAGGTGTCGGTCAACGACGTGACCGAGATGACGCTGCCGATGGAATCGGCCCGCTTCCGGTCGCTGGTCCTCGGCCCCGACGGCAGCCTCTATGCCGCGGTCGACGAAGGCGCGATCCACAAGCTGACCCCGGGCGGCGAATAATCCGCCCCGCCGCGCCGCCTTCGGGCGGCGCGGCATCCCGGCCCCCGGCCGGATGCGCATCTGCTCGATCGAGACGAAACTCCATGCGCCGGGCATCGTCCGGCGCGTCGTCGTTCAGGCCGGCGCGTCGAGCCTGTCGGCGAAGGTCGCGAGCAGCCTGTGCTTCAGGATCTTGCCCGTCGCCGCCGCGGGCAACGCATCGACCATCACGATACGCGACGGACGCTTGTAGCCCGACAGCCGCGTCGCCACGAAGGCACGCAGCGTTTCGGGGTCGACCGCACCCGGCGCGGTCGGCACGCAGAAGGCCAGCACCTCCTCGTCGCCGCCGGCCTTGCGGCCGATGACGGCCGATTGCACCACGCAGGGATGGTCGTTCAGCGCCGCCTCGACCTCGGGCGGGTAGACGTTGAAGCCGCCGCGGATGATCAGCTCCTTCGACCGGCCCACGATGTGCAGCCGCCCCTCGGCGTCGATCCGGCCCAGGTCGCCGGTGCGCATGAAGCCCTCGGGCGTGATCGCCTGCGCGGTCGCCTCGGGGTTGCGGTAATAGCCCTTCATGATGTGCGGGCCGCGGGTCAGCACCTCGCCCACGCCGGGTTCGTTGCCGACGCTTTCGTCCAGCGTCACCTCGACCCCAGGCAGCGGCGGGCCGACGGAAATGTCGGGGTCGCCGATCGCGTTGCGCGTGCCGCTGACCCCGGCGGTGGTCTCGGTCATGCCGTAGCCGTTCTGCAGCGGCAGGCCGTAGAAGCCTTCGGCCTTGCGCTTCCACGCCGGGTCGAGCGGCGCGGCCCCCGACGAGACGTAGCGCAGCCGGTCCGAGCCGAGCGTCTCGTGCCCGTGCTTGGCGGCGTAGGCCATGAGCACGGCGTGCATCTGCGGCACCGCCGGCACCACCGTCGCGCCGCGCTTGAGCGCGTCGTACAGCCCCTCGGCCGAGAACCTCGTGGTTAGTTCCACCGTGCATCCCGTCAGCGCCGAGGCCATGAGCATCGAGGCGAGGCCGAACACGTGCGTCATCGGCAGCACGCCGTAGACGTGATCCTCGGGCACCAGCTTCCGCAGATCGCGGGAGGCGGTGGCGGCGAAGATCAGGTTGCCGTGCGTCAGCATCACGCCCTTCGGGTCGCCCGTGGTGCCGGTCGTGTAGAGGATCACGGCGACCTGCCCCTGCCCCGCCTCGACCGGCTCTGCCGCGCCGGCGGAGCCTTCGGCCATACGCAGAGCGCCGAACCCGGTCGCGACGGGTTGTGCATCCGCGTCATCGGCGTGCTGGGCTGCTTCTTGCGAGACATGCGCGGTGAACAGGATCCGCTTGGGCTGCGCATGGTCGCGGATGCGCGCGATCTCGGCCGCGGACATGCGCGCGTTCACCGGCACCGCCCAAGCGTCGAGCGTCGAGCACGCCATGACCAGCACCGCCACCGCGAAGCAATTCTCGGCCACGATCAGCACGCGGTCACCCGCGCCCACGCCTTGCGTCGCCAGAAGCTGCGCGGCCTCGTCGATGCGCGCGGCGTAGCCCGCCCAATCGACGCGCGTGCCGTCGCCGTCGATCACGGCGACGGCATCAGGGCGGGTTTCGGCATGGGCTTCGACCATCCGGTGGATGCGGGTGAAGTCGGTCATCGGTCTCCTCCTGCCCCGTCAGGGGCGCAGCCGGGCCAGCGCGATCAGCGCTTCGGCCTCCAGCGTCTTTGCAATTTCGGCGAAGCTCTCGGAGCGCTCGAGCAGCCCCAGCGCCTGCCCGGCCGAGAGCATGCCCCTCGAGACGTCGCCGGTCCGGTAAGCCTCGCGGCCGATCTTTCCGGCGACATGCGGCATCAGCGCGTCGATGCCGATATCGGGGTTCTCGCGTTCCAGCCGCGCGACGGTCTCGGTCGTTTCGTTCCTCAGCGTGCGGATGGTGTTTCGCACGCTCTGCATGGTCAGCGCGGTATCACGCTCTCCCGCCGCCACCAGCGCGTCCTTGTAGCCCTGGTGCGCGGGCAGTTCCGCCGCGGCGAGGAACCGCGTGCCCATGACCACGCCCGCAGCCCCGCAGGCCAGCGCGGCGACGATCTGCGCGCCGGTGCCCACGCCACCGCCGATCAGCCAAGGGATCGTCAGGCAGCGTTCGGCGAGGCCCAGGTTCACCATCGATCCGATCAGGTCCATGCCAGGATGCCCACCGCATTCCGCGCCCACGATCGCCACCATGTCCACGCCGACGCTCTGCGCCTTTTCCGCGTACCGCACGGACGGCACCTTGTGGAGGATCGTGACGCCGGCCTCTTTCAGCAGCGGAACGTAAGGCTCGGGGTTGCGGCCCGAGGTCTCGACCACCTCGATGCCCTCGTCGATGATCAGGCGAAACACGTCCTCGGTCTTCTCGCCCGGCACCAGCTTGGGCAGCATCGAGACGTTGACGCCGAAGGGCCGCCCCTCGGCCATTTCGCGGCAGCGCGCGATCTCGGCCTTCAGGTCGGCCGGTTCGGGGAAGCTCGCGGCCGTGATGAACGGCAGGAAACCAGCGCGCGCTGCGGCGGCGCAATACTCGGCATCCGCCAGCCACATCAGCCTGCCCGCCAGGACCGGCAAGCGCAGGCCGAACCGCTCGGTCAGAGGCGTGTGCAAGGCGCGGTCGGCCGGTGTCACGCATCGCCCCCGTGTTCCAGCTTCTCGCGCGGGACGCGCTTGAACACGCCGGTGGCGGTGGCGATCAGGCGGCCGTTGTCCGCCTCGAGCCGCGCCTCGATGAACAGCAGCGACTTGCCGCCACCGGTGACGCGGCCGGTGGCGGTCAGGCGCTGGCCCACATGCGCGGGTCCGACGAAGTTCGTGGCCATCGAGATCGTCAGGAACGGAGAGCGCCCCGTCGCGTCCACCGTCAGGCTGCCCGTCGCGCCCATCGCGTTGTCGAGCATCAGCGCCGCGATCCCTCCGTGCAGAACGCCGTGCCGGTTGGCATGGGCCTCGGTCATGGTGAGCATGCAGCGCGCGCAGCCATCCCCGCCCTCGACATCGAGCACGTAGCCAAGCGTGCGCTGCGCGCCGGTCTCGTTCTCGATCAGCGCCATCAGGCCGCCGACAGCCGGATGAAGCGTTCCAGGTGGTGGTCGGTGTCGCCGAAACGATGATCGACCATCACCAGACGCTTGGCGAAATGCCCCAGCGCGTATTCCTGCGTCATACCGATGCCGCCATGCATCTGGATCGCCTCCTCGGCCACCAGCCGACCGGCGCGGCCGATCAGGTTCTTAGCGGCGCTCACGTGCCGCTCGCGGGTCACGCGGTCGGATTCCAGATGGCCGGCGAGGTTGATGACGGCCGAGCGCGCCTGCTCGATCTCGATCAGCACGTCGGCCATGCGGTGCTGCAGCGCCTGGAACTTGCCGATCGGCTTGCCGAACTGCTTGCGGCTTTGCAGGTAGTCGACGGTCAGCGCGCGGCAGGTCTCCATCAGCCCCAGCGCCTCGGCGCAGGCGGCGCAGGTGGCGCGCGCGTTGGCGCGCTCCAGCGCGTCCCAAGCCCCGCCCTCGGGGCCGATCAGCGCCTCGGCCGGCACGGTCACGTCGAACGACACTTCCCCGGCGCGGCCGCCGCCGTTCATGGCGTAGTCTCGGATCTCGACGCCCTCGCCCGGCTCGACGAAGAAGACCGAGATGCCGTCGGTGTCGGACGGGTCACCCCCCGTACGGGCGGTGACGACGAAGCCTTCGGCGACGCCGGCGAAGCCCACGACGGATTTCTGTCCGGTGATCTTCCAGCCGTCGCCTGCGCGCACGGCCTTGGTCTCGACGTGCTCCAGATCGTAGCGGGCGCCGGGTTCGGTATGGGCGAAGGCGAGGATCTGACCGCCGATGATGTCCTCGATCCGCTCGGCTTGCGCCTCACCGCCCAGTTCGGCCAGCAGGCCGCCGGCCAGCACGCCGCTCTCGATCAGCGGTTCGAACACGCCGGCGCGGCCGATTTCCTCGAACACGACCGACAGGTCGAACCCGGCGCCGCCGAAGCCGCCCTGCTCTTCGGTGAAGAGCGCGCCGATCACGCCCATCTCGGCCAGGCCCTGCCAGAGCGTGTCGGAATGGCCTGTCTCGCTGTCAGTCGCCTCGATCAGCGCCTCGGGCGAGATGGTGTCGGACAGGTAGCGCCGCAGGCTGTCCTGCAGCATCTGGCGTTCTTCGGTGAGTTGAAAGTTCATCTCAAAGCTCCAGGATCGCCTTGCTGATGATCTGGCGCTGCACCTCGTTGGAGCCGCCATAGATCGAAAGCTTGCGGTTGTTGAAATAGGCCTGCGTGGCGGGCATCGCGTAGTCCGGCCCCACGGGCGGCACGTTCGAACCCTCGTCCAGTGCCTCGGACACGAAGGGCATGGCGTAGGGGCCCGCGGCCTGGCGCGTGAGCGCGTTGATCTCCTGCCGGATCACGGTGCCCTTGATCTTGAGCATCGAGCTTTCCGCCCCCGGCGCCTGCCCGGCCGCCGCGGCGGCAATGGTGCGCAGGTTGGTCGTGGCCATGGCCATCAGGTCGATCTCGACCTGCGCCATCTTGGCGGCGAAGAACGGATTCTGGATCAGCGGCTTGCCGCCCGAGTGCTCGAGCCCCGCGATGCGGCGCAGGTTTTCCAGCCCGGCGCGGGCGAAGCCGACGCCCGCGATGTTCGTGCGCTCGTGCGTCAGCAGGTACTTCGCGTAGGTCCAGCCCTTGTTCTCCTCGCCCACGAGATTTTCCACGGGGACCTTCACGTCCGACAGCCAGACCTCGTTCACCTCGGCCTCGCCGTCGATCAGCACGATGGGCCGAACCTCGACGCCAGGGCTGTTCATGTCGATCAGCAGGAAGCTGATCCCCTCCTGCGGCTTGCCCTCTTTCGACGTGCGCACGAGGCAGAAGATCCAGTTCGCGTACTGGCCGAGCGTGGTCCAGGTCTTCTGACCGTTGACGACGTAGTGGTCGCCCTCGCGCACCGCAATCGTCTTGACGGACGCCAGATCCGACCCTGCCCCCGGCTCGGAGTAGCCCTGGCACCACCAGTCGTCGCCGTTGAGGATGCGCGGCAGGTAGTATTCCTGCTGCGCCTGACTGCCGAACTTCATCAGCACCGGGCCGAGCATGTTGAGGCCGAACGGCACGATGCGCGGCGCGTGCGCGGCGGTGGTCTCTTCCTCGAAGATGTGGCGCTGCACGGCGTCCCAGCCGGTGCCGCCGTGTTCCACCGGCCAGTTGACGCCCAGCCAGCCCTTTTCGTTGAGGATGGCATGCCATTCCTCGTAATCCTGCTTGGTCAGGCGCTTGCCGCCGGCGACCTTGTCGGACAGGCGATTGGGCAGCTTGTCGGCCAGGAAGGCGCGGACTTCGTCGCGGAACGCCTTCTGTTCATCGGTATAGGTGAGATCCATCGGTCTCTCCTTTCAAGTTGCAGGGGCGGAAAGGATGCCCCGCCCGGTGAGGCCAGCGCCTCAGAAGATTTCGAACAGGCCCGCGGCACCCTGGCCGCCGCCGATGCACATGGTCACGACGCCCAGCTTTGCGCCGCGGCGGTGTCCCTCGATCAGCAGATGGCCGGCCATGCGCGCGCCGGTCATCCCGAACGGGTGGCCCACCGCGATCGAGCCGCCGTCGACGTTGAGCCTGTCGTTGTCGATGCCGAGCTTGTCGCGGCAGTAGAGCAGCTGGCTGGCGAAGGCCTCGTTCAGCTCCCACAGGTCGATGTCATCGACGCTGAGACCCGCGCGCTCAAGCAGGCGCGGCACGGCGTAGACCGGGCCGATGCCCATCTCGTCAGGCTCGCACCCTGCAACCGCGAAGCCGCGGAAGCGGCCCAGCGGCGTCAGGCCGGCGCGCTCGGCCTCTTTGGCGTCCATCATCACCAGCGCCGCGGCGCCGTCGGAAAGCTGCGAGGCATTGCCGGCGGTGATGTACTTGCCTTCGCCGCGCACGGGCTTAAGCCCCTGCAGCGCCTCGAGCGTGGTGGACGGCCGGTTGCATTCGTCCATGTCGATGGTCGCCACGACCTCGGCGGTCTCGCCGGTGGCCTTGTTGGTGACCTTTTTCACTACGTCCATCGGCACGATCTCGGCATCGAAGCGCCCGGCATCTTGCGCGGCGGCGGTGCGCATTTGGGACTGGTAGCCCAGCTCGTCCTGCGCCTCGCGGCTGATGCCGTAACGCTCGGCCACGATGTCGGCGGTGTCGATCATCGGCAGGTAGAGGTCGGGCTTGTGCTCCATGATCCACGGGTTGGGCGACTCGTCGGGCGGCGGCTGCACGCCCGAGATCGACTCGATCCCGCCGACCAGCACGGCCTTGGCGCCCTCGGCCGCGATCATGTGGCCGCCCATCGCGACCGCCTGCAGGCCGGACGCGCAGAAGCGGTTCACGGTCGTGCCGGCGATATCGACCGGCAGGCCCGCGCGGATGATCGCCTGGCGTGCGATGTTGCGGCCGGTAGTGCCTTGCGGATAGCCGCAGCCCCAGATCGAATCCTCGATCATCTTGGGGTCGATGCCCGCACGCTCGACAGCGTGCTTGGTGACGTGGCCGGCCATGTCGGCGCCGTGGGTGATGTTGAAGCTGCCGCGCCCAGCCTTGCCGATGGCGGTGCGGGCGACTGAGACGATGACGGGATCGGACATGGGACCTCCTCAGCCGTTCAGGCTGGCAAATTTCTTGTTGTCGGATGCGAGCCGCCACAGCAGCGGCGCGGGCTGCCAGAAGAAGGCGTCTTCCTCGGCGTAGCGTTCGATATCGGCCAGCAGTTCGGTCAGGCCGACGGTGTCGGCCCAGTGCATCGGTCCGCCGCGCCAGCGCGGGAAGCCGTAGCCGTAGAGGAAGGTCACGTCGACATCGAGCGGGCGTTGCGCGATGCCTTCCTCGACCACGCGAGCGGCCTCGTTCACCATCGCGGCCATGTAGCGGCGCTGGATCTCCTCATCGCTGAAGTCGCGGGGGGTGATACCCTGCTCCTCGCGCGCCTTGGCGACGAGCGCCTCGACCTCGGGGTCCTCCTGCCCGCCGCGCTGGCCTTCGGCGTAGATGTAGTAGCCCCGCCCGGTCTTCTGCCCGAGCCGTCCGAGGTGGTAGAGTTCGTCCGCCCAGGTCGGGACGATGTCGCGCGGGTCACGCGTCGCGGCCTTGCGCTGGCGGGTGGCGTAGCCGATGTCGAGCCCGGCAAGGTCGCCCATCTCGTAAGGACCCATCGGCCAGCCGAAGGCTTTGACCGCGCGGTCCACCTGGTAGGGCGAGGCGCCCGCCAGCACCATGCGGTCCGCGCTCGCGCGGTAGGCCGACAGGATGCGGTTGCCGATGAAGCCGTCGCAGACGCCCGCGCGCACGGCGGTCTTGCCCATCGTCTTGGCCAGCGCGAAGGCGGTGGCGGTCACGTCATTCGCGGTGTCGTCGGCGACGACAACCTCGAGCAGCTTCATCACGTGCGCGGGGCTGAAGAAGTGCAGCCCGATCACGTCCGAAGGGCGAGACGTGCTGCGCGCGATGTCGTTCACGTCGAGATAGCTGGTGTTGGTCGCCAGCACCGCGCCGGGCTTCATCACCCGGTCGAGTTCGGCGAAGACCTGTTTCTTGACCTCCATGTCCTCGAACACCGCCTCGATGGCCAGGTCGGTGCCGCTGAGCGCGTAGTAGTCGGTCGCGGTTCGGAAGGCGTCGTTGAGGATCGCGTCGCGCTGAGCCTCGGACAGCTTGCCGCGCTTGACCGCACCGTCGAGGTTCTTCGCGATGGTCGCGGCGGCCTTCTCGGCCGAGGCGTCGTCGCGTTCGACGAGCGTCACGTCGAGGCCCCGCGTCAGCGCCGCCGTGGCGATCCCCGCGCCCATGGTGCCGCCGCCGATCACGCCGATCTTGCGGACCTCGCGCGGGGCGACGCCCTCGATCTCCGAAAGCTTCGCGGTCTTGCGTTCGATGAAGAAGGCGTGGATCAGGCCGGCGCGCTGCGGCGTATCCATCATCTCGTTGAAGATGCGGCGTTCCTCGGCCAGGCCCGGCTCGATCTCCAGCCGCGTGGCGGCTTCGACCGCGTCGATGGACGCCAGCCGCGAAACTTCACCGCGGTTCTTCTTAGACCAGAGCGCCCGCGCTTCCTCGAACGCCTGCGCATCGTGCTGCGGGCAGGCAAGCTTGCCCACGGGGCGCGGGGCGGCGTCGGTCTCGATCAGCTCCTTTGCGTAGGCCAGACCCGCCTCGCGCGGATCGCCCTCGGCCAGCCTGTCGGCCAGCCCGATCTCGACGGCGCGTTCGGCCGACACGGTACCGCCCGCGGGAATGACCTCGAGCGCGGCCTTGACACCGGTCACGCGCGGCATCCGCTGCGTGCCGCCGGCGCCCGGGATGATGCCGAGGTTGACTTCGGGCAGGCCCAGCTTGGCGCCCTTGATGGCGAGACGATAGTGGCAGCCCAGCGCGACCTCGAGCCCGCCGCCCAACGCCGCGCCCTGGATCGCGCAGACGACGGGCTTGGGCGAGGATTCCATCCGGCCGATGATCTCGGGCAGCCACGGATCCTTCGGCGGCTTGCCGAATTCCGAGATGTCGGCGCCGCCGAGGAACAGCTTGCCCGCACCCAGGATCAGCGCCGCCTTGGCGTCGTCGTCGGCCTCGAACCGCGCAATCGCGTCGCTCAGGCCGACGCGAACGGCATGGCCCAGCGCGTTCACCGGCGGGTTGTCTATGGTGATGACGGCCACGCCGTCGGTCAGTTCGTAGCGGACCTTGTCTGTCACATCGCCCTCGTTTTCCTGTGCGGGATCGCGCCCGCGTTTGCCTGTGGCGGGCATCTCGCCCGCGCCGGGGTCAGTCGCGGAAGATCGTGCCGCCGCCCTGCCCCATGATGCGTTCCAGTTCTTGCACGGCGGCGTTCAGCCGCGGCCCCACCTGGTCGCGCATCCGCTCGACGGTGAGATCCTCGGGCATGGCGCCGCAGGTGAAGATCACCGGCTCGGACAGGTCGCGCGACTGGAAGGGGCGCGCCACCGCGTGGATCGACGGCGCGAAGTAGCTGGCCGGGTCGTGGATCACGAAGCCGCGTCCCATCAGCTGGCTCCAGGCCTCGCGCCGCGTCTCGGCCGCCGCGACGGGGTCGGCGCCGGCCAGCAGAACGGTGCGATGAAAGGCTTCTTCGGATTGCGTCGCCAGCAGCGCCCGACCCGAGCTGGACCCCATAACCGGCACGCGGTGGCCGGCCTCGAGCCACAGCGAGGACACGCCGCGCGGCCGCCACGTCTTGACGATCAGCAGCTTGGCCTGGTCGCGTACCAGCAGCAGCGACAGCGTGCCGGTCTCGTCCGCGGTGCGCTGCATGATCGGCCCGGCCAGGTCCACGAAGCTGATCGAGGCGGCGGCGACGCTTCCCAACGCCAGCAGCGCGGGGCCGGGCCGGTAGCGGTCGGCGCGGCCCGAATGGGTCAGGTACCCGAGCTGGTGCAGCGTCCAGCTGAGCCGTGACACCGTCGACTTGGGCAGGCCGGTGCGCTCGGCGATCTCGCCATTGCCCAAGCCGTCGTCGCTGGCGCGGAAGGCGCGCAGTACCGCCAGCCCGCGCGCCAGAGTTGTGGCAAAACGGCGGTCGGCTTCGGGCGTGGTGTAGGGGACGTGTTCGTTCATCGCGGCCTCACATCGACGATGGTATCAGCAGCGACAGGATCGGGAAGGCCATGATGAGGACCAGCACGATCACGTCGATGGTCAGGAACCGCATGATCCCCGAAAAGATGCGATCGATCGGCACCTCTTTCCCGACCACGCCGGCGATGACGAAGACGTTGAGGCCCACCGGTGGCGTGATCAGCCCGATCTCGAGCAGCTTGATGACCACGACGCCGAACCAGATCAGGTCCCAGCCGTAACTTTCGACCAGCGGCACCATCAGAGGCAGGGTCAGGACCATGATCCCGATCGGGTCGAGGAACATGCCCAGCACCAGGTAGATCACCGCGATCGCCAGCAGCAGCACGACGACCGACAGGTTCGCGTCGCTGACGAAGCCGACGATGTCCGAGGCGACGCCGGTCAGCGCGATGAAGGCGACGAAGATCTTGGCGCCGGCCGCGATGATGAAGATCGAGGTGGTCTGGATCACCGTCTCGCGCAGGCTCTCCCACAGGCCGGCGAAGGTCAGCTTGCGCTGCGCGAAACCGATCAGCACGGCGGCGGACACGCAGACGGCCGCGGCCTCGGTCGCGGTGAAGATGCCGCCGTAAATGCCGCCCACGATGATGACGAACAGCGCCACGGCGGGCCAGGCCTCGGCCGCGGCACGGAACCGTTCGCGGGTGCTGATCGTGCCGGTATAGGCGGGCGCGGCCTCGGGCTCGCGCCAGACCCAGATGTAGATGACCAGCAGGAAGCCCAGCAGCGACAGGATGCCGGGGATGATGCCGGCCAGGAACAGCGCCGAGATCGAGGTTTCGGTAAAGATGCCGTAGATGATGAACAGGACCGAGGGCGGGATCAGGCTGCCCAGCGTGCCGCCCGCCGCGACCGATGCGGTCGCCAGGCGCTTGTCGTAGCCCATGCGCAGCATCTCGGGGCTGCAGATCCGGCCCATCGTGGATGCGCAGGCGATGGACGAACCGGTGATGGCGGAGAACCCGCCGCAGCCCAGGACGGAGGCCATGGCAACCCCGCCCGGCACCGCTGCCAGCCAGACGCGCGCGGCATGGTAGATCTTGGTCGTGATGTCCGCGCGGTAGGCGATATGGCCCAGCGCCACGAACAGCGGGATCATCGACAGGTCGTAGGAATGGATCAGGTCGAACGAGTTCGAGAAGACGAGGCTCGCGGTCGGCGTCAGCGCGCGCTCGGGCATGAAGGTCCCGGTGCGCAGCGCGAAGATCGCGAAGGTGCCCAGCGTGGCGACACCCGCCAGCGCGAAGGCGATGGGCACGCGCAGGCCCAGCAGCAGGATGACCGCGGCGAAGGCGATCAGGCCGATCAGCGTACCGTCCATGTCAGCCCCCGTGCCCGGTCTCGGCCAGCGCCTCGCCCCGGCGCAGCGCGCCGACGTCGTGCCAGACCATGATCGCCAGCCGCAGCCAGCAGAAACTCACGCCGATCAGGAAGATCACCCGCCCCGGCCATTTCGGCAGGTTCAGGTCGCCGAAGAAGTAGCCGCCGGATTCGATGGTGTGCGCGACCTCGCGCCAGCCGGCCCAGATCAGCGGCGCCAGCGCCAGCAGGCCGAAGACCGACCCGAAGATCACCAGACCGTCCCGCACGCGCGGCGGCATGCGGTTCGACACGAACTCGACCACGATGTGCGACCGCGACGCGGTGGTGGCGGCGAGCGGTAGGATTACGGCGGCGACCATCAACTCGCTGACCATGACGATCGCGTCCGGCACGCCCGAGTTGAACACCGCGCGCAGGATCACCGTCGCGGTGATGAGAAAGCCGAGGCCCAACACCGAGATGATGGACAGATCGACCAGCAGGCGCTCGATACGGCGCAGCATGGCTTACCTCGATTGTCGGAAACGTGTGGGATCGGCCGCGCCCGGGGCGCGGCCGCGAAGCCGGCGGGGCGTCAGCCCTGCTCGCGCTCCCAGGGGTAGCCCTGCGTGTCGCGCTCTTCGGTGTACTTGGCCAGAAGCGCCTTGTACTCTTCGAGGATCGCGGCACCGTCGAGGCCCATGTCCGACACCTGCTCGACCCATTCGTCGATGTACTTCTGGCCGGCCTCGACCAGCTTGGCGCGCTCTTCGTCGGGCAGCTCGATGATCTCGACGCCCGCCTCGCGCATGGTCTCGATCGCCGCCTCGTTGTCGGCGGTGATCAGCCGGCCCAGTTCGTCCGACATGGAGGCGCCGGCATCCAGCAGGATCTGCTGCTTTTCCTCATCCAGACGGTCGAACGCCTGCTTGTTCATGAAGACGCCCAGCGCGCCGGTCTGGCCCCAGTTCAGCAGCGTGTAGCTGTCGATGACTTCCTGCTGCTTCAGCGCCGCGGTCGCGTAGCTGTAGGTCTGCGAGCAGTCCAGCAGGCCGGTGTCGAGGCCCTGGTAGGCGTCATAGATCGACATCGGCACGAGGTTGGCGCCGAAATCCCCGAACGTGTCGCCATAGGCGCCGACGCCACGGATCTTGAGGCCCTCGATGTCCTCGACGGTGCGGATGGCGGCGTCCTTGCAGCCGATATGAACGGCCGAGGTGGTGAAGGTGCCCAGGTAGACCAGATTCTGTGCCGCCAGCTGTTCGGCGATCTGCTCGTTGGTGCGCATGATCTCGTCGGTGGCCTTCATGCCGACCCACGCGTCCGAGCTTTCCAGCGGCATGTCGGCGATCCGGTAGGGCGCCATTTCCTGCGGGAAGTAGACCGCGATGATGGTGCCCATGTCGGCCACGCCGTCGGCGATGCCCGAAAGCGCCGCGCCGGCCTTGAACAGGGCGCCGCCCCACTGGATGTCCAGCGACATCTCGCCGCCCGACTTCTCCTCGACCTGCTCGGCGAAGAAGTTGAGCGAATCGCCGCGCGCGCCGCGGTTCGGGCCGGCCTCGCCGACGAAGAATTCCTGAGCGCCGGCGCTGGCCGCGCCGAACATCAGCGCGCCGGTCAGCGCCGCTTTCATCGTGATGGTCATGGGGTCCTCCTCCCAATTTCACTATGCGGAATTTAATTCCACCTTATGGAACATGGCGTGGCGCCCGCCGTCAAGCCCCCGCCGGCGGGTCCGCCGCCCAAGCGCGGTATCGCGTTGATCGGGAATGACAGTTTATTTTGGGGCGCCGACCGCTGAAGACCGCCACGGCCTTAGCGGCGCAGCGTCACCGGCCCCAGCGGGTGCATGATCTCTGCGGTGCGCCAGACCCCGTCGCCGCCCTGCTCCAGCGTCATCACGCTCTGGAACGACGGCAGCGCCAGCAATTGCCCCGTCAGCACGTGCGTCCGGTACAGGCCCTGGATCCGGCGCGTGCACAGCCGGCGGGCGCGCTTGACCAGGCGCACCAGGTCGGTGACCTCGTGCATGCGGAAATCCGTCATCACCCGGTCGTAATCCGCCCGCAGCGCCTCGCGGTCGCGGATGACGAGCGTTCCATCGGCGTTCTGCAGGAACAGCGGCAAGCGGACGGAATCGGACAGCAGGGCGAAGTCGCCTTGCAGGAACGCCCGGGTGATGCGGTCGAGCGCGTCGGAGAAGATGGCGGCCACCTCGGCGTGGTCCTCGTCGGCGCCCGGCATCGTCTCGAAACCATTGCCGAACGGGCCGTCGCCGATCGCGTAATGCGACCGCGAAAGCCGCCAGTGCCCGTCCTCGCGCGTCAGCCGCGACAGGCCAGAATGCGGCGGGCGGGCCAGCGTGGCGCGCTTGAACAGGCGCGTGACGTGCGTGCGCATCACGCGGCTGGGGCCGTCGGGGATCACTGCTCCGATGGTGCCTTCGACGCGGGTCACGCCGAGGTCGCGCCACTCGGCAGCGACCTGTCGAAACGCGCCTTCCATCGCCTCGCGCGTCTCGAACCGCTGCAACCCCTTGGAGGTCGCCGTGACCAGCGGCAGCCGGACATGCTCGAGGAACGCGTTGAAATCCTCCGAGAGGACCGCGTCGGCCACCAGGACCATGTTGCGCTGCGCGGCGCTTTCCGCCTCTGGATCCAATCCCGCACCGGGGAAGTCCCGTCGGGCGGGGTTGGAGGGTACACTCATGACAAACCTGCGAACACCGAAGCGACAAAACGCGAAAAAGATCGCACGCTGATGCCCTTCGGGCAAGCGCGGGACCGGCGTTCGGCGGAGCACCGCTGTTGCGCCGGGGGGCCTAGTGGCTAAGTTCGAATGGAAGAAGAACCACGGACAGGAGCCGACATGCGCCTCGACATGACCCCGCCGCGCGGCGGCAAACCCGTTGAAAGCGCCGAGGAGCTGTCGGCCATCGCGTTCAGCTTCATGGCCTCGAAGGCGCTTTTCGCCGGTCTGCATGTCGACCTGTTCACCGCGCTGGCCGACGGCCCCATGTCGGCCGAGGATCTGGCCCACGCTACGGACGTTCCGGCGAACCGGATCGTGATCCTGACCACGGCGCTGACAGCGATCGGACTTCTGACGCAAACCGACGATGGCCTGCTGGCCAACGCGCCGGCGGCCGAAGCCTTCCTGTCGCGCAAGTCGAAGCACGATTTTGGCGACTACCTGCGCTACCAGATCGACCGTCAGATGTATCCGTTCCTGCTGCAGCTCAACGCCGTGATGAAGGACGAGCTGCCGGACGAGGCGATCGCCTCTTACCACCACTGGATGGCGGACGAGACGCAGGCCGCGATCTACTCGGAATCCCAGCATGCGGGTTCGCTCGGCCCCGGGCGGTCGCTGGCGCGGATGGTCGACCTGTCGGCGGCCCGCAGCCTGCTGGACGTCGGCGGCGGCACCGGTGCGATGACCATCAGCCTGTGCAATGCGTATCCCGACCTTCACGCGACGATCATCGACTTTCCCAACGTGGCCGAGATCGGATGGCGCTTCGTGACCGAGGCCGGGCTGGTCGACCGCGTGCGCTACATTCCCGGCAACGCGATCGAGGCGGCCTGGCCCGGCAGCCAGGACGCGATCCTGATGTCGTACCTGATGAGCGGCGTACCCGGCAACGCGGTCGGCCCGCTTCTGGACAAGGCCTTCGCCGCGCTGGCCCCGGGCGGCACGCTGATCGTGCACGACTTCATGGTCGAGGACGACCGCGAAGGCCCGGCCCTCGCGGCGCTGTGGCAGCTTCAGCACATGGCCTTCACCCCCGAGGCGCGGTCGCTGTCCGTGGGCTGGCTGACCCGCCGCGGCCAACAGGCCGGATTCGACGTGCGCCCGGGCGAGGCGCTGATCCCGGCTATGACGAAAGTTGTCGTGATGCGGAAACCGGATTGAGGAAACCGCCGCGCCAAGCCGTGCGTTGGCAGGGACATAGCGGTTTCTCGCGCATCGGGCCATGAATGTCGCGCATTTGAGCGGTAGACCTTGAACCGGTGCGCCGGATGCCTTGATCTTGACCAAGGCTCCGACGTCCATGGCCTGAACACAGGAGTTGCATTGCCCATCTCTGATCCCGAGCGCACGGACATCCAGCTTCTCGAACTCGCCAGCGAAGTCAGCCGGACGGGCGCGTGGTACTACGACATCCTGAACGACCGCGTGACCTGGAGCAGGGTGACGCGGCAGCTGTTCGAGCAGGACGAGGATGTGGAGATCGACCTCGACACCGCGCTGGCTTTCTACAGACCGGAAAGTCGCAAGCGCCTGACCGACGCGGTCGAGCGCTGCATAAGCGACGGCACGTCCTTCGACCTCAACCTCGAGGTCGAGACGCCCGGGCGCGGCACCTTCGTCGCGCGCTCGGTTGGTCGTGCGCAGCGCGACGAGACCGGCCGCATCGTCGGAATGGCGGGCTCATTCCAGGACATCACCGCCATGGTCCGCGCCGAGCAGCGGCGCGAGGCGGCCGAGGCCGAGCTGGAATTCGTCATGCGCACCATGTCCGACGGGTTCTTCCTGCTGGACAAGGAATGGCGCTTCAGCTTCGTCAACGCGGCCTCGCAGCAATTGCTCCAGCGCCAGCCAGCAGAGTTGATCGGGCGCAACGTGTGGGCGGAATTTCCTGACGCCCTCGGCACCAGCTTCGAAAGCAATTACCGCTTGGTCCGCGAAACCGGTCAAAGCAGCAGCTTCGTCGAGTATTTCGAGCCGCTGCAGACCTGGTTCGAGGTCAACGCCCACCCTGCGCAGATGGGCGTGGCCGTGCATTTCCGCGATATCACCGCACGCGTCGCCGAACGCGAACAGCTGCAGCTGTTCCTGACCGCGGTCGAGCACCAGCCGGTCGGCGTGATGATCGTGCCGCTGGACGGCACCGCGCCGCTTTTGGACCAGCCGATCGGCTACGCGAACGAGGCTATGACGCAGTCGTCGCGTCGCACGCGCCGTCAATTGTCCGGGCTGACGCTGCGCGCGCTGCTGGGCGATGCCGCCGATGCCGATGCGGCCGCCCGCTTCGCCTCGGCAATCGAACGCGGACAGACCGCGCGCGAAAGCTTCAAGACACGCACCCCGGCAGGCAAGAACCAGGTCTACGACGCCACGGGTGCACCGATAATCGGCGCGACCGGCTCGGTCAGCCACGCGGTCGTCATCATGGATGACGTGACCGAGCGCCGTCAGGCCGAGGCCGAGGTGCGCCGCACCGAGCGGCTGGCGCTGCTGGGCCAGTTGGCGGGCGGGGTCAGCCACGATTTCAACAACCTGCTGGCCGTCATCATGGGCAACATCGAGCTCATGGGCCTGACGCGCGACCCGGCCGAAGCCGAACAGTTGCGTACCGAGGCCGTCGATGCGGTGCTGCGCGGCAAGACGCTGAACGAAAGCCTGCTCGCCTTCGCCGGCCGCGCCACGATCGAGCCGCGGACCGAGGACCTGGGCGAGTTCATCGGCGCGCTGCAGCCGCTGCTGCGCCGCACCCTGCCGTCGAACATCGAACTGATCGTCGATTCCCGCCCCGGGCTGCCGCCGGTCGTGCTCGACCGGGCGATGGCGGAAAGCTGCGTGCTCAACCTGGTGATCAACGCGCGCGAGGCGCTTCCCGAAGGCGGCCGGATCGAGATCGCGGTCGAGGACCGCACCGCCCGCCACGGATTCGAGGACACGATGCAGCGCTGGACGGTGCTGGTGGTCCGCGACAACGGTAAGGGCATCCCCGCTGAACTGCACGAGGCGGTGTTCGACCCGTTCTTCACAACCCGCGGCGTCGGCGAAGGATCGGGCCTGGGACTCAGTCGCGTGCGCGGTTACGTGGAACAGACCGGCGGATTCGTCACGCTGGAAAGCGCGGTCGGCAAGGGCACGGCCGTGTCGCTGTACTTTCCCATCGCCACGGTCGACGACCGCGCCCCGATGTCGAAGCGCCAGACGTCAAACGCGCCGCTGCCGCGCCCGCGCGGCCGCGTCCTGCTGGTCGACGACACCAAGGCCGTCGCGCGCGTATCCTCGCGCCTTCTGGAATCGCTGGGGTATGAGGTGCGCGTTGCCCATAACGGCGACGAGGCGACCGCCCTGTTCGACCGCGAAGGCCCGTTCGAGTACCTGCTGACCGACATCGTCATGCCGGGCGAGGCCGGCAACGCACTGGCCGCGCGCCTGCGCAAGCGCGCGCCACGCCTCGGCGTGATCCTGATGTCGGGATACCCGCAGCGGGCGGAATTCTCGTCGATGCTGGACGACCGGACGATCTTTCTGGACAAGCCCGTGTCGCGCGACCGGCTGGCCGATGCGCTTCAATCGCTCAACGCCGGCTGATCGGATCGTGTCG
>NZ_JBELMH010000014.1:0-4680 GCF_042096055.1 Citreimonas sp.
GCGCTGACGCTCACCACCGATCGCGGTGCCCTGCCCGCGCGGCGGGAAGCCAACGGGCAGGTCAGCGTCAACATGGGCCAACCGCAGACCGACTGGGCCGACATCCCGCTGTCGGAGGCGATGGATACGCTCGAGTTGCCGATCGAAGGCGCCCCGACGGCCACCGGCATGGGCAACCCGCACTGCACCTTCTTCGTCGACGACGCCGAGGCGGTCGCGCTGGAGCAGTTCGGCCGGCGCTACGAGCATCATCCGCTGTACCCGCGGCGCACCAATGTCCAGGTCGCCAGCCTGATCGCCCCCGACCACCTGCGCATGCGCGTGTGGGAGCGCGGCGTAGGCGTCACGCTCGCCTCGGGCTCGTCCTCCTGCGCGACGGCGGTCGCGGCGGCGCGGCGCGGCCTGACCGGCCGGCAGGTGCGCGTGACGCTCGACGGCGGCGACCTGTTGATCGACTGGCGCGACGACGGTGTCTGGATGACCGGCGCCACGATGCACGTGTTCGACGGCACGCTGACCCGCGCCTGGCTGGAGGCCGAGGCATGACCGAGGCCCCGCGCTTCACCACCCTAGGCTGCCGCCTCAACGCCTACGAGACCGAGGCGATGAAGCGCATGGCGGCCGAAGCCGGCCTAGGCGACGCCGTGGTCGTGAACACCTGCGCCGTAACCACCGAGGCCGTGCGCAAGGCCCGGCAGGAGATCCGCCGCCTGCGCCGCGAGAACCCCGGCGCGCGCGTCATCGTCACCGGCTGCGCAGCACAGATCGACCCCGACAGCTTCGCCGCGATGGACGAGGTCGACACCGTCATCGGCAACGCCGAGAAGATGAAGCCCGAGACATGGGCGCGCCTTGGCTCCGACTTCGTGGGCGAGACCGAGCCGGTCATGGTCGATGACATAATGTCGGTGACCGAGACCGCCGGCCACCTGATCGACGGCTTCGGCACACGCAGCCGCGCCTATGTGCAGGTGCAGAACGGCTGCGACCACCGCTGCACCTTCTGCATCATCCCTTATGGCCGCGGCAACTCCCGCTCGGTTCCCGCCGGCGTCGTGGTCGACCAGATCAAGCGGCTGGTTCAGCAGGGTTTCAACGAGGTGGTGCTGACCGGCGTCGACCTGACCTCGTGGGGTGCCGACCTGCCGGCCGCGCCGCGGCTCGGCGATCTGGTCATGCGCATCCTGAAGCTGGTGCCCGACCTGCCGCGGCTGCGGATCAGCAGCATCGACAGCATCGAGGCGGACGACAACCTCATGCAGGCCATCGCGACCGAGAAGCGTTTGATGCCGCACCTGCACCTGAGCCTCCAGCACGGCGACGACCTGATCCTCAAGCGCATGAAGCGCCGCCACCTGCGCGACGATGCCATCGCCTTCTGCGAGGAAGCCCGCCGCCTGCGGCCCGACATGACCTTCGGCGCCGACATCATCGCGGGCTTCCCGACCGAGACCGAGGCGCATTTCGAGAACTCTCTGAAACTGGTCGAGGACTGCGACCTGACCTGGCTGCACGTCTTCCCGTACTCGGCCCGCCCCGGCACGCCGGCCGCGAAGATCCCGAACCGCGTCGACGGCGCAACGATCAAGACCCGCGCCGCCCGTCTGCGCGAGGCCGGCGCACGCGCCGTGACGCGTCACCTCGACGCGCAGGTCGGCCGGACGCATTCGGTGCTGATGGAGTCACCCGTGATGGGCCGGACGGAACAGTTCACCGAAGTCCGCTTCGCCGAAGCACGCACCGAGGGCGCCGTGGTCTCTGCGCGCATTTCCGGACACGCGGGAACGGCGCTCAGCGCCTGATCGGCGAAGAAGCCCCAGGCCGGCGCCGTCACCCTGCGGCCTGCCGCAAAGGCCCGAAGCCGGTTGCCGGGCATGACGCCCAGGTTTGCAACCGGTGCGGATTTCCTGCATGACGACTCCATGACATTGTCCACGAAGGCCCTGCTGGTCCACCTGTTCACCGCCACCGGCGCGGTGTTCGCGATGCTCGCGATGCTCGCCGCCGTGCAGGCCGCATGGTCGATCATGTTCCTGTGGCTGGTCATCGCCTTCGCGGTGGACGGCGTCGACGGCCCGCTGGCGCGCAAGTACGACGTGAAGACCAACGCGCCGCGCTTCGACGGCGTGCTGCTGGACCTGATCATCGACTACCTGACCTACACGTTCATCCCGGCCTTCGCGCTGTTCCAGTCGGGGCTTCTGCCGGGCTGGACGGGCTGGTTCGCGATCATCCTGATCACCTTCGCGAGCGCGATGTACTTCGCAGACGCGCGGATGAAGACCTCGGACAACTCGTTCCACGGCTTCCCGGGCTGCTGGAACATGCTGGTGATCGTGCTCTTCGCGGTCGAGCCCGACTTCTGGGTCACGCTGAGCATCGTCTCGGTGCTCGCGGTGGCCATGTTCCTGCCGCTCAAGTTCATCCACCCCGTCCGCACCAAGCGCTGGCGAAAGCTTTCGCTGCCGATCGCGCTGGCCTGGACCTGCTTCGCCGGATGGGCCGCCTGGGTCGAGTTCCATCCCGAAAGCTGGGCGCTCTGGGGCCTGGTCGCGACGTCGATCTACCTCGGCCTCGTCGGGATCGTGCAGCAGATCGTACCGGAGCGCCGCGCCGCCTAGTGCCGCGCCCAGGCTATCGCGTCGTCGAGCCGGTCGTCCCCCCAGAACAATTCGTCCCCGACCACGAAACTCGGCGAGCCGAAGATGCCGGCGGCGACCGCGGCATCGGTCTCGCGCGCGAGGGCGTCTACCGTGGCCGCGCTGTCCGCCTCGGCCAGCACGCGGGCGGGATCCTGGCCGATCTCGCGCAGCGAGGCCGACAGGTTGGGCTCTTCTCCGGCGGGCGCGCCGTTCTCGAACCAGCGCCGGTAGGTGGCGCGCGTGTAATCCGCCACCCAGCCTTCCTCGGCTCCGACGACCGCCACGCGGTTCGCCAGCGCAAGATCCGCCAGCGGATAGGGCGCGGGAATACGCGGCGACAGGCCACATCCGGCCGCGCGACGCTCGATGTCGCGCCACATGTAGGCGGATTTGACGGGCTTGCCCTTGAAGGGAATGTTGTTCTGCGCGGTCATGATCGACCGCACGTCGAACGGCCGCCAGCGGAAGCGCATACCGGTCTCGCGCGCGACCGAGTCGAGGCGCATGACCGTCAGGTAGGTGTAGGTGCTGCCGATCGAATACCAGAAGTCGATGTCAGCCATGCCCGCGCCTTTCGTCGATCTGCGCGTGCATAGTACCTCAACATGCCGTCCGCGGCCACCTGCCCGTAATGGGACGGTGGGCGGGGCGATGCGCCCGCAAGGGCGCGAGCGCCGTGTGCCGGCCTAGCTCTTGGCCTCAAGCGCGTCCAGCCGCGCCTTCAGCGCCTCGTTCTCCTCGCGCGCCTTCTGCGCCATCGAGCGCACCGCGTCGAACTCCTCGCGCGTGACGAAATCGCGGTCGGCCAGCCAGCGGTCCAGCATGGACTTCATCGCCGTCTCGGCCTCTTCCCGCGCCCCCTGCGCCACGCCCATGGCGTTGGTCATCAGTTGCGACATGTCTTCGAAGATCTTGTTGCGCGATTGCATGGCTCTCTCCACCTTGGCTTGCGTCCTATATGGGCCACGCGGGCCGTCGTCTCAAGGTTGACTTCGCCGCGCCGCCGCGCACAACAACGCGGATGCAGACAGGCATTCCCTTCCCGAATCTCTCGCCCGAGCTTTTCTCGATCTCGCTGTTCGGGTTCGAGTTCGCCCTGCGCTGGTACGCGCTCGCCTACATCGCCGGGATCCTGATCGGCTGGCGCATCGCCGTGGCCGCTGTGCGGCGCACAACGCTGTGGCCCGCCGACACTCCGCCGATGACGCCGCGCGAGGTCGAGGACCTGCTGACCGCCGTCATCTTGGGCGTGATCCTCGGCGGGCGTCTTGGTTACGTGCTGTTCTACCAGCCGGCCTATTACCTGGCCAACCCGGTCGAGATCCTGGCCATCTGGACCGGCGGCATGTCCTTCCACGGCGGCATGCTGGGCGTTGCGGTCGCGGTACTGTGGTTCTGCGGCCGGGGCGGTCATCCGCGCCTGTCGACGCTCGACATGATGGCGCTGGCGACGCCCGTGGGCCTGCTGCTGGGGCGGCTGGCTAACTTCGTCAACGCCGAGCTTTGGGGCCGCCCGACGGACCTGCCTTGGGGCGTGATCTTCCCGGGCACCGCCGCGCAGGAATGCAGGCAACCGATCGGCGAGATGTGCGCGCGGCACCCCTCGCAACTTTACGAGGCCGGGCTCGAGGGGCTGGTCCTCGGCCTCGTCCTGCTGTGGCTGGCGTTGCGCGGCGGGCTGAAGCGCCCCGGCCTGCTGACCGGCGCATTCCTCGCCGGCTACGGCGCCGCGCGCTTCGCGGTCGAGTTCGTGCGCCAGCCCGACGCGCAATTCGTCGAGCCCGGAAACCCGCTCGGCCTTGCCTGGCATGTGGGTGGCTGGGGGCTGACCATGGGCCAGATCCTCACGCTGCCGATGATCGCGCTGGGGCTATGGCTGATCCTGCGGGCGAAACGGGCGCGACCATGACGCCGCTGGCCGCGATCCTTGCGCGCCAGATCGCCGCCACCGGGCCGCTCAGCCTGGCCGAGTACATGGCTGCCTGCCTCGGCCATCCCGAACACGGCTACTACACCACGCGCGATCCGCTTGGCGCGC
>NZ_JBELMH010000014.1:4780-10647 GCF_042096055.1 Citreimonas sp.
CTGGGCCGAGCGTATGGTCGGCCTTGACGGCGACCGGTTGGCGCTGGGGCAATCGACGTCGGCGCCGCTCGCAGCCCTCGAGCACCGGCTGGGCGACACGCCCGA
This sequence comes from Citreimonas sp., assembly GCF_042096055.1. Taxonomy (NCBI): domain Bacteria; kingdom Pseudomonadati; phylum Pseudomonadota; class Alphaproteobacteria; order Rhodobacterales; family Roseobacteraceae; genus Citreimonas; species Citreimonas sp. Next base: position 4,886 of record NZ_JBELMH010000014.1, read on the forward strand.
CGGCGGCATCGTCGAGACCCGCGCCCCGGCCGAGGCGATCGCGGGCGAGATCGGCCGCCGCATCGCGCAACGCGGCGGCGCCGCGCTGATCATCGATTACGGCGACTGGCGCAGCCGGGGCGACACGCTGCAGGCGGTCGCGGGCCACGCGCCGGCCGATCCCTTCGCAGCCCCCGGCGAGGCGGATCTCACCGCCCACGTGGACTTCGAAGCGCTAGCCCTTGCCGCCGCCCCGGCAAAGGCTTCGGCCTTGATCCCGCAAGGCGTGTTCCTCGAGCGGCTGGGCATCACCGACCGCGCGCGCAGCCTGGCCAAGGGACGCGACGGCGCGATGGTCGACGGCATCGCGGCCGCACATCGGCGGTTGACGCATCCCGACGAAATGGGTTCGGTGTTCAGGATTCTGGGGCTCTCCCCCGCCGACGCGCCCGCCTTGCCCGGACTGGATCCATGACGCTCGAGATCATCACGTCCCAAAGCCTGGACCCGTTCCGGCACGGGTTCTTCACGCGGCGCGGCGGCGCCTCGTCCGGGGTGTTCGCCGGGCTCAACTGCGGCGCGGGATCGTCCGACCAGTCCGAGATCGTCGCCATCAACCGCGCCCGCGCGGCCGAGGCGATCGGCGTCGCGCCCGAAAGACTCGTCGGGCCGCATCAGGTGCATTCCGCCGACGTGGTCACGGTGACCGAGACGCCGCTGGAACGCCCCCTGCCCCGCGCCGACGCGATGGTCACGCGCGCACCGGGCGTCGCGCTGTCTGTGCTGACCGCCGATTGCCAGCCCGTGCTGCTGGCCGACGCGCGGGCGGGCATCGTCGGAGCAGCACATGCCGGCTGGCGCGGAGCGCTGGACGGCGTTCTGGACGCGACGGTCGACGCGATGGTCGCGCTTGGCGCTGCGCGTTCCGACATCGTCGCAGTGATCGGGCCGACGATCAGCCAGGCCGCCTACGAGGTCGGGCCGGAATTCATCGAGACCTTCGTCGACGCCGACCCTGAAAACGCCCGGTTCTTCGCCAACGGCCCCGGCGACCGTTATCTGTTCGACCTCCCCGGCTACGGCGTGGCGCGGCTGCGCGCGGCCGGCGTCGCGGCGGAATGGACACGCCACTGCACCTACAGCGACGCCGCGCGCTTCTACTCGTACCGGCGCGCCACCCACGCACGCGAGGCCGATTACGGCCGCCTGATCTCGGCCATCCGGGTCTGACCCAGCGTCCCCGGAATGGCGCGCGAGCGTCACAAACCGGCCCGATTTCCTGTGCACTGTAAAGCCTGCCGCCCCCTTGTGGGCGTGGCAGCATTCATCGATCAGGTTCGCTCGCCAGTCGCGGCCATCTTCGCGGGCGGGCCGGACCCCGCGCCCGAACAGAAAAGGCCCGTCGACCGTGCCCAGCAGCAATTCCGTGATCGACACCGCCGCCGCGCAGCCGGCGGCCCCGCATGTCGGGTCGGGCGCGCAGCCCGCGCCGCGCCTGCCCACACGCCGGTTCGAGATCGCGGCCCTGATGCCAGACGGCGCGATCGAGCATCGCTCGGTCGCGGCACCCGCCGTGCCCGCAATCGAGGAGGCCGCGACCGCCTTCGCGCGCGGAACGCTGATGCCGACCCCACGGGGCGCCGTCGCGATCGAGGACCTGCTGCCCGGCGACCGCGTGATCACCGACGGCGGGGCGGCTGAAAGGGTGATCTGGATCGGCTCGACCCTGTTCGCGCGGCCGCGCAACCGCACCGCTGCGGGGATGATGCGCGTGATGAACCAGTTCGCGGGCGACGCCCTGCCCGAGCCGGATCTGCTAGTCGGCTCGGCGGCGCGCATGGTGGTGCGGCACGCGCGGCTCAAGCAGCTTCTGGGGCGCGATTCGGTGCTCGTGCCGCTGTCGGATTATGCGGACGGCGACCGGTTCGTGCCGGTCGCGCCTCACGGCCCGGTGCAGCTGTACCATGTCCTGCTTGCGCGGCACGGCCTGCTGCGCCTGGGTGGCATCACGCTGGAGACGTACCATCCGGGAACCGCGCTTGATGCGCTGGGACAGAACGGGTTGCGTGGCGCCTTCATGGCGCTGTTCCCGAACCTCGCCGATGCCGGCGCCTTCGGGCAGGTCGCGCTGTCGCGAACGTCTCGGCAGGCGCTGGAGCGTCTGATCGACGGCTGAGCGCTATTTGGCTCAGGCAGAGCGGCTCAGACGGTCCTCGAGCACGTCGAACGGCACGCCGGGCTCGTCCTTAGCACCACGGATCACCAGCGAGGTCTTCACGCTGGCGACGTTCGGCGTGGTCAGAAGCTCGTCGGTCAGGAAGGCCTGGAAGCTCGACAGGTCGGGCGCCACGCATTTCAGGATGAAATCCACCTCGCCGTTGAGCATGTGGCACTCGCGGACCAGCGGCCATTCGCGGCAGCGGTTCTCGAAGGCGCGCAGGTCGGCCTCGGCCTGGCTTTGCAACCCGACATTGGCGAAGACCTGCACCTCGAACCCCAGAGCGCGAGCGTCTACGTTGGCATGGTAGCCGCGGATCAGGCCCATCTCTTCCAGCACGCGCACCCGGCGCAGACAGGGCGGCGCCGAGATGCCGACGCGGCGTGCAAGCTCGACATTCGTCATCCGGCCGTCGGCCTGCAACTCGGACAGGATCTTCCTGTCGATCGGGTCCAACCGGTGCCCTGCCATTTCCGCCTCCATGAATTCGCGATTGTTATAGCATCAAGCGATGCAGGCGCAAGATTGTTTCAAATAAGCGCAAGATTATTCCGCTGGAATACGGATCAATCGTCGCGCCCCCGTGACGGATCGGCCCCTTTCGCCGGACCGGCCCGGCGGCTATATCCAACCCGACAGTGGAACCAGGAGGCGGAGCAATGTCCAAGACGCGCCACAGCAAGGTACTGATCATCGGCTCGGGCCCGGCGGGCTACACCGCAGGGATCTACGCCTCGCGCGCCATGCTCGAACCGGTGCTGGTCCAGGGCATCGAGCCGGGCGGCCAGCTGACCACCACCACCGAGGTCGAGAACTGGCCCGGCGACACCGAGGTGCAGGGCCCCGACCTGATGGTCCGGATGGAGGCCCACGCCAAGGCGATGGGCTGCGACATCGTCGGCGACATCATCGCCAAGGTCGACTTCGACAAGCGGCCCTTCGTGGCCCACGGCGACAGCGGCACGACCTACACGGCGGATTCCATCATCCTCGCCACCGGAGCGCGGGCGAAATGGCTTGGCCTGCCGTCCGAGGAAGCGTTCAAGGGCTTTGGCGTGTCGGCCTGCGCAACCTGCGACGGGTTCTTCTACCGCGGCAAGGAGATCGTCGTGATCGGCGGCGGCAACACCGCCGTGGAAGAGGCGCTGTTCCTGACGAACTTCGCCAGCAAGGTCACGCTCATCCACCGCCGTGACACGCTGCGCGCCGAGAAGATCCTGCAGAACCGCCTGTTCAAGCACCCGAAGGTCGAATGCCTCTGGGACCACGAACTCGACGAGGTGCTGGGCGACGACATGCCCAAGGGCGTGACCGGTGTGCGCGTGAAGAACGTCAAGACCGGCGATACGCAGGAGATCGCCTGCGCCGGCGTCTTCGTGGCGATCGGCCACGCGCCCGCGAACGAACTGGTCAAGGACGTGCTCGAGACGCACATGGGCGGCTACGTCGTGACCAAGCCCGACAGCACCGAGACCTCTATCCCCGGCGTCTTCGCGGCGGGCGACCTGACCGACCACAAGTACCGGCAGGCGGTGACCAGCGCCGGCATGGGCTGCATGGCCGCGCTCGAGGCCGAGCGCTGGCTGGCCGAGCAGGACCTGGATTCGGGAAAGGACGTCTCGGAACCGCTGGGCTACGGCGCAGAGGCCCCCGCCGCCGAGTGATCGCGCGGCCTTGATCCGGCGACTGCCGGGCTAACGCCCGCCGCGCCGGATCGGTTCCCTTTTCAGGCATGCATATGCTGCAACGCCGCATTTCGCTGCGCGCGGGGCTCATTTTCGTGGCCGGGCCTTGCCAGCGCACGAGGGCAAAGCTATGGCCGCATCAAAGCCCGAACCCGTTTTGTCCGATTGCAACCAAAGGTCTTGCCCATGTCGATGCCCGCGAACCTCGCCCCGCTTCCCGAGCTTTACGTCTCTTACGAGAGCGCACAGAAGCTCAAGGTCGAAGCAGGCAACCTGACCTCGCTCGACATGACGCCGCGACAGATCTGCGATCTCGAGCTGTTGATGAACGGCGGCTTCTACCCGCTCAAGGGCTTCCTGCCCGAGGCCGACTACGACAGCGTCGTCGAGAACATGCGCCTGTCCGACGGCACGCTGTGGCCAATGCCGATCACGCTGGACGTCAAGGAAGCCTTCGCCGAGACTATCGAGATCGGCCAGGACATCGCCCTGCGCGACCAGGAAGGCGTGATCCTCGCCACGATGACGGTCACCGACAAGTGGGTGCCGAACAAGGCGCGCGAGGCCGAGAAGGTCTTCGGTGCAGACGATTCCGCGCATCCGGCGGTCCACTACCTGCACAACCAGGCGGGCAAGGTTTACCTCGGCGGGCCGGTCACCGGCATCCAGCAGCCGGTGCATTATGATTTCCGCGCGCGCCGCGACACGCCGAACGAGCTGCGCGCCTTCTTCCGCAAGATGGGCTGGCGCAAGGTCGTGGCGTTCCAGACGCGCAACCCGCTGCACCGCGCGCACCAAGAGCTGACCTTCCGTGCGGCGCGCGAGGCCGAGGCGAACCTGCTGATCCACCCGGTCGTCGGCCTCACGAAGCCCGGCGACGTCGATCACTTCACCCGCGTGCGCTGCTACGAGGCGGTGCTGGACAAGTACCCGCAATCGACCACGACCATGTCGCTGCTGAACCTGGCCATGCGCATGGCCGGCCCGCGCGAGGCCGTCTGGCACGGGCTGATCCGCCGCAACCACGGTTGCACGCACATGATCGTCGGCCGCGACCATGCCGGCCCCGGCAAGAACAGCGCGGGCGAGGATTTCTACGGCCCCTATGACGCGCAGGAGCTGTTCCGCACGCACGAGGACGAGATCGGCCTGAAGATGGTCGACTTCAAGCACATGGTCTACGTGCAGGAGCGCGCCCAGTACGAGCCCGCCGACGAGATCGAGGACCGCGACACCGTCACGATCCTCAACATCTCGGGTACCGAGCTGCGCCGCCGCCTGCGCGAGGGCCTCGAGATCCCCGAGTGGTTCAGCTTCCCCGAGGTCGTGCAGGAGCTGCGCCGCACCTCTCCGCCGCGCGCCGAGCAGGGTTTCACCGTGTTCTTCACCGGCCTGTCGGGTTCGGGCAAGTCGACCATCGCCAACGCGCTGATGGTCAAGCTGATGGAAATGGGCGGTCGCCCCGTGACGCTGCTCGACGGCGACATCGTGCGCAAGAACCTCAGCTCGGAGCTCGGCTTCTCGAAAGAGCATCGCGACCTCAACATCCAGCGCATCGGCTACGTGGCGTCAGAGATCACCAAGAACGGCGGCATCGCGATCTGTGCGCCCATCGCGCCCTACGCGGCGACGCGCCGCAACGTGCGCGAGGGCATCGAGCAATACGGCGCCTTCGTCGAGGTGCACGTCGCCACCCCGCTCGAGGAATGCGAGCGCCGTGACCGCAAGGGCCTCTACAAGCTCGCCCGCGAGGGCAAGATCAAGGAATTCACCGGCATTTCGGACCCGTACGACGTTCCCGAGAACCCCGAGTTGCGCGTCGACACGGTGAACATCGACGTCGACAACTGCGCCCACCAGGTGATCCTGAAGCTGGAATC
>NZ_JBELMH010000014.1:10747-33481 GCF_042096055.1 Citreimonas sp.
CGGTGAACATCGACGTCGACAACTGCGCCCACCAGGTGATCCTGAAGCTGGAATCGATGGGCCTGATCGCGGGTCACTAGAAAACTGGCGCATTGGACTGTCGGATCGCGGCGACTTCCCGTTTGACCGGACGGACGATCAAGGAAACGAAAAGGCCGGGCATGAAGCCCGGCCTTTTTGCATTCGTAGCGCGCCGCGTCAATGGACGGTGACCGGTGCCAGATCGTTCTGCCTAGCCAGCACGAAGGCCAGCTTGCGGTCGCGCACCAGCGCCAGGCGCTGGCCTTCGGAATCGTGCACCGCATAAAGCGTTTTCAGTCCGCCCACCTGTTCGCGCACGTCCTCGGGCAGATCCTCGGCCTTGACGGACCGGACGTAGACGGTGCGGCCCTCGTCGAGCTGGGAAAGATCGTACTTCGTGTTCATACCGTTACCCTTTCTTGATCTGGATCGTCTGAACGACGGTTTCGGGACGGCTGAGCGTGAGATCCACGTGCAGCAGGCCATTCTCGATCATCGCCTCGCCCACCTCGACGCCGTCCGCCAGCACGAAGCTGCGCTGGAACTGCCGCGCGGCGATGCCGCGATGCAGGAAGACACGCGTCTCGCCGTCCTCGCGCTGCCGGCCACGGATCACCAGTTGGCGGTCCTCGACGGTGATCGACAGGTCGCGCTCGGCGAAACCGGCCACGGCCAGCGTGATCCGATAGGAATGGTCCGAGGTCTGCTCGATGTTGAAGGGTGGATAGCCCTCGCTGGACTTCGCCGTCCGTTCCAGAAGGCGTTCCAGCTGCTCGAACCCGAGCATGTGAGGATAGGACCCCAAGGTCAGTTTGGTCATCGACATGTCCTTTGGCAAAGCGACCGTCCGATGCGGCCCCTTCCGGCGACCGCCCAAGAAATATGGGTTTGCCTCGGATTGTGCGCAAGGGCTTTGCGCAGGGCGGCGGATTCGCTATCCTGTGGCTCCCGGCCTGCCCGGGACTGGAAAGGGCTTGGAATGAACGCGCCGTCCGATATCTCGATGAAATCCGACGAGGTGCTGCGGGTCGAGCTCGAATGGCTCAAGCGCGAGCACCGCGACCTCGACGATTCGATCCGCGCGCTGCAGGCCGGATCCACAGCGGACCAGATCACGCTTCAGCGGCTCAAGAAGAAGAAGCTGATGCTGAAGGACAAGATCGCCCTGATCGAAGACCGCCTGACCCCCGACATCATCGCCTGAGCGCATCCGCGCGCCGATTGCGCGGCGCGGCCGGTCCGCTATTGTGCGCCGGAGGCAGGGCGAAAGGGTAAGGAATGGCAAGCGACGAGGCCGTCAGGGTCGGAATCATCATGGGAAGCCAGTCCGACTGGCCCACCATGCAGGAAGCCGCCGAGGTTCTGGACGAACTCTCCGTCGCCTACGAGACGCGCATCGTCTCGGCCCACCGCACGCCGGACCGGTTGTGGGAATACGGCAAGAGTGCCGTCGATCGCGGTCTGCACGTCATCATCGCGGGCGCCGGGGGCGCTGCACATCTGCCGGGAATGATGGCCTCGAAGACGCGCGTCCCGGTGGTCGGCGTTCCCGTGCAGACCAAGGCGCTGTCTGGGGTCGACAGCCTCTATTCCATCGTGCAGATGCCGCGCGGCTTTCCGGTGGCGACCATGGCCATCGGCGCGGCTGGGGCGAAGAACGCGGGCCTGATGGCGGCGGGCATCCTGGCGTTGCATGATTCCGCGCTGGCAGCGCGCCTCGACGCGTGGCGCGCCGCGCTGGCCGACTCGATCCCCGACGCGCCCGAGCGGTGACGCCGCCGGGGTTTTTGCGGCGCCGCCCTTGCCCCCGCCTTAAGCCCGGGCCATCAGGGGCAAGGCGCTGCGGAGACACCCCATGACACTGGAACCCGGATCCACCATCGGCATTCTCGGCGGCGGGCAACTGGCCCGCATGCTGTCGGTCGCCGCCGCGCGGCTGGGGCTGCGGACGCATGTCTACGACCCCGATCCGGCCGCACCCGCGGGCGTTGTCTGCCACCGCCGGACTATCGCCCCGTTCGACGATGCGGACGCGCTGGCCGCCTTCGCGCGCGACGTCGCCGTGGTGACCTACGAGTTCGAGAACATCCCAACCGCCGCGCTGGACGCGATCGAGGCGATCCGCCCGATCCATCCCGGCCGCGAGGCTTTGCGCACCAGCCAGGACCGGTTGGTCGAGAAGCGGTTTCTGGCGGATCTGGGCTTGGCCACGGCGCCCTTCGCGGCGGTGGACGATGCCGCCTCGCTTGACGCCGCGATCGCCGAGATCGGCCTGCCCGCGATCCTCAAGACCCGCCGCATGGGCTATGACGGCAAGGGGCAGGCACGCCTGAACTCGGCCGACGATGCCGTGCCGGCGCTAAAAGCGATGGCCGGCGCGCCCGCCATCCTCGAGGGCTTCGTCGACTTCTCGATGGAGATTTCGGTGATCGCGGCGCGCGGACTGGACGGCCGTGTCGCCGCCTTCGATCCCGGCCTGAACGAGCACCGCGACGGCATCCTGCGCCGCAGCACCGTTCCCGCGCCGGGCCTGCCTGCGCGGCTGCGCACCGATGCGGTGCTGCTGGCGGGCCGCATCCTCAACGCCCTCGACTATGTCGGCGTGATGGGGGTCGAGTTGTTCGTAACGCCGGGCGCACTGATCGTGAACGAGATCGCGCCGCGGGTGCACAATTCCGGCCACTGGACCCAGAACGGCTGCGCCGTCGATCAGTTCGAACAGCACATCCGCGCCGTGGCGGGCTGGCCGTTGGGTGACGGCGCACGCCATTCCGATGTGGTGATGGAGAATCTGATCGGCGACGACGTGGACCGCCTGCCCGACCTCGCGCGCGAGCCGGGCTGCGCGATCCACCTTTACGGCAAGGCGGAAACCCGGCCCGGCCGAAAGATGGGGCACGTCAACCGGGTAACGCGGCGCGCCGAATGACGCGCTGCCGCACCGGCGGTCAGAGCAACCCGTTCTTGCGAAACAGCGCCGGCAGGGACGCCTCGGGGCGCGGGCCCATGTGGCCGATCACCTCGGTCGCGGCGACGACGCCCATGCGGCCGGCGGTCGCCATGTCCGCGCCCGTCGCCAGCCCGTAGAGGAACCCGGCCGCGAACTGGTCGCCTGCGCCGGTGGCGTCCACCGGCACGATCCGCGTCACCGGCACGTCGATCCGCTCGCCCTTGCTCATGATCGTCACGCCGTCGCCCGAGCGCGTGCAGATCACCAGGTCGCAGATCGACGACACGGCCTTCAGGTCCGCCTCGAGATCGTCGTTGCGGTAGAGCGAGCGAATCTCGTCCTCGTTGCCGATGACGTAGTCCATGTCGTTCTCGATCAGGCGCAGGAAATCCTCGCGGTGCCGCTCGACGCAGAACGGGTCGGATATCGCGATGCCGGCCATGCCGCCGCCCTTGTGGCAGGCGCGAGCGGCCTTCAGGAACGCCTCTTTCCCCTTGTCCTTGTCGAAAAGATAGCCTTCGAGGAACACGGCTTCGGCGTTTTCCAGAACCGCCTCGTCCACGTCGTCCGACGACAGCTCGGCCGAGATGCCCAGATAGGTGTTCATCGACCGCTCGCCGTCGGGCGACACGAAGATCATGCAGCGCGAGGTGGGCAGTTCGCCGCCCTCGACCGGCGGGTTCGTGAAGGCGATGCCCTCGTTCGTCATGGCCGAGGAATAGAACACGCCCAGGTCGTCGTCGGCCACGCGCCCGATGAAGGCGGTGCGCGCGTCGAGGTTGCCGAGGCCCGCGATCGTGTTGGCGACCGACCCGCCGGGCGTCTGCACGCGGTTGCCCATGGCGGCGTAGAGCTGCTGGGCGCGATCCTGCTCGATCAGCTGCATGATGCCCTTCTCGATGCCCATATCGCCCAGGAACGCATCGTCGGTGCGGGTGATCACGTCGACCACGGCGTTGCCGATGCCGACCACCTGGAATTTCTTCATGCTGTCTTGTCCTCGAATTGGCAAAGGTCGCGTATCACGCACACGTTGCATTTCGGTTTCCGCGCGACGCAGGTATACCGGCCGTGCAGGATCAGCCAGTGATGCGCGTGGGTCTGGAAGTCCACCGGCACGTTGTCCTCGATCGCGCGCTCGACCGCGACCACGTCCTTGCCGGGACAGATGCCGGTACGGTTGCCGACGCGGAAGATATGCGTGTCGACGGCCTGCGCGGGATGCTTCCACCACATCGACAGCACGACGTTGGCGGTCTTGCGACCGACGCCGGGCAGGCTCTCCAGCGCGGCGCGGGAATTGGGGACCTCGCCGCCGTACTGCTCGACGAGGATTCGGCTCAGCTTGATGACGTTCTTCGCCTTGTTGCGGTAAAGCCCGATGGTCCGGATGTGCTCGATCACGCCCTCTTCGCCCAGGCTGAGCATCTTTTCAGGGGTGTCGGCCACGGCGAACAGCTTGCGCGTCGCCTTGTTCACGCCCGCGTCGGTGGCCTGCGCCGACAGCGCGACAGCCACCACCAGCGTGAAGGCGTTGACGTGCTCCAGTTCGCCCTTGGGCTCGGGCTCGACCTCGTGGAAGCGGGTGAACACCTCGCGCAGGGTCGCGTAATCCATCTGCTTGGCCATGGGCCCTTATTGCCGCCCGCGCCCCGGATCGCAACGGCAACGCGCGCCGCGCGGCCGAAGGCGCAGGATCCGGGTCGCGCGGATCACGCTGCTCGCCTAATCTGGGCCCGAGCGAAAGGAGCGAGCCATGCCGAAGGACGACATGCAGCCATACCATTACGGCGTGATGCGCCGCGCGATCGACGCGGTCGACCGTCTGGGCCCGCAGGCGACCCTTGAAGAACTGGCCGCCGAGCTGTCGATGAGCGCCGCGCATTTTCAGCGCCTGTTCTCGGCCTGGGTCGGCGTGTCGCCCAAGCGCTACCAGCAATACCTGGCGCTGGGACATGCCCGCGCGCTGCTGGCCGCGCGGCACACGACGCTGGAGACCGCGCAGGCAGCGGGGCTTTCGGGGCCAGGTCGTCTGCACGACCTCTTCCTGCGGTGGGAGGCGATGAGCCCCGGCGACTACGCCCGCGGCGGCGGCGGCCTGACGATCCGGCACGGCATGGCCGACAGCCCGTTCGGCCCGGTGCTGGCGATGGCCACGGATCGCGGGTTGTGCGGCCTGGCCTTCACCGCCGAGACCGGCGAGGCCGCGGCGATGGAGGACATGCGCGCGCGCTGGCCCGCGGCAACCTATGTCGAGGATCCGCAGGCGGTCGGCCCCGCCGTCGCCGCGGCCTTCGCCCCGCGCGGAGACGGCCCGGACCTGCACCTGATCGGCGGGCCGTTCCAGATCAAGGTGTGGGAGGCGTTGCTGCGAATCCCGTCGGGACAGGTCACGACCTATTCCGACATCGCCCGCGCGGTGGGAAATCCGCGGGCCGTGCGCGCCGTCGGCACGGCGGTGGGGCGCAACCCGATCTCGTTCCTGATCCCCTGCCACCGCGCGTTGCGCCGCGACGGCGCGCTGGGCGGCTATCACTGGGGGCTGCCGGTCAAGCGCGCCATGCTGGCGTGGGAGGCCGCGCGCGACGAGGCCTGAGCGCGTCCGCCCGGTGGAACTAGACAGCATGAGCAGGGGTTTGCCGATGGCGGAGGCGCTTGTTATCGCATGACGAGCCATTCCACGTTACATCGGAGTCGAGGCCAGCACGGCCACGAACAACAAGAGGCAACCATGATCCGCTCCAGCAAGACGTTCATTCTTTCTCTCGCCGCCGTCGTCGGCATCGCCGGTTGCACCACCGGCCCGATGGGCGACCCGAACAACCCGAACCGCCAGGCCCAGCAGGGCGCGCTGATCGGCGCCGTGGGTGGTGCCATCGCGGGCCGTGCCGCAGGCGGCAGCGACGTGGGCGAGCGTAACCGCGCGACCGTGGCAGGCGCGCTGGTCGGGGCCGGCGTCGGCGCCGCCATCGGCAACCGCCTCGACCGTCAGGAAGCCGAGCTGCGCGCACAGCTGGGCAACAACACCGCCATCCGCAACACCGGCGAGCGGCTGATCGTGACCATGCCGCAGGACATCCTGTTCGCCACCGACAGCGCCCAGCTGCAGCCGCGCCTGATCGGCGATCTGCGGACCGTCGCGGACAGCCTGCGCCAGTACCCCGACACCTCGGTCCAGGTGATCGGCCACACCGACAACACCGGCTCGGCGTCCTACAACCTCGACCTGTCGCAGCGCCGCGCCAGCGCCGTGTCGTCCGTCCTGGTGTCCGAGGGCGTGTCCTCGGCACGGATCCGGACCATCGGCCGCGGCGAGGATCAGCCGATCGCGTCGAACCTGACGCCGGAAGGCCGCGCGCAGAACCGCCGCGTCGAGATCGTGATCCTGCCCAACGTCTGATCCGGCATGGACGGGCCGCGCCCGTCCCGTCGATCAGCGCAAAGACGCACTGCCGCCCCCGGTCCATGCCGGGGGCGGCTTCGTTTTCCGGCACTGGATGCGGAACCGTTCGGCGGTCATGACCCCGGATTGGGCGGCCGCTAGACGCCCGTCCCCTTCACCACCACCCGCACCGTGCGCGCCATCAGGGCGAGGTCGGTCCCTATCGACAGGTCGCGCAGGTACTGCGTGTCGAAATCCGCGCGCTGGACGAAGCTCGATTCATTGCGCACGGAGGTCTGCCAGTATCCGGTGATGCCCGGCCGCAGGGCGTAGTACGCGGTGCCGGGGTAAATAGAGGTCTGGCTGACCATCATCGGGCGCGGGCCGACCAGGCTCATGTCGCCGCGCAGCACGTTCCACAATTGCGGCAACTCGTCGAGCGAGGTCGCGCGGATGAGCCGGCCGATGCGCGTGATGCGGGGATCGTGCTCCAGCTTCTGGCGGGGGTCCCATTCCGCGCGCGCCACCGGGTTGTCGGCCAGGTACGCCTCGAGCAGACGATCGGCGTTCGGCACCATCGAACGCAGCTTCCACATCCGGAAGGACCGTCCGTGCCGCCCGACCCGCAGCTGCCGGTAGAAGGGCGACGCGCCGTCGCGAATGATGACAAGGCACAGGACACCCAGAACCAGCACCGTGGGCAGCGCCGCAAGCAGGACCAGCACGATATCGAGACCCCGCTTGAGGTACACGCGGTAGATCGTGGCAAGGCGGCTGGCGACCGAGACGGGCGCGAACAGGTCGTCGATCTCGCCGGGGCTGACGGGGGGGCGCACGTGCACTGTCACTGTGACCTCCTCGAAGTCAGCTTCCGGCGTGGCAGGGCTCTGCAGTCGGCCCGGCCGGTCATCCGGCGGCGCGAAACTCCGGCACAGGCTGGGAACAGCGTGGCCCGGCATCGCTCCGCCATACGCAGCGGCAACAGCTCGGGCCGCCGAGGGAAATGGTTCAAAAACAAATCTCTACGTCTCTCGACAGGGCCGAATATGCTGTTCCGCCCGTACGGCGGTCAACGCCGTTTGAGGGACCGCAACCAAGAGGAGAGTGCCGCTGCGGCGGACGTCGAACGTCCCCCGGCGGCGGGGTTCTGGGCTTCGAGCCGGCTCGCTCGGCGGTCCCAAGGAGAGCGGCGAAGCGGCGCCGGAAACCATTCCAAGGGCGCGGAACCACGTCCGATCCCGTCCGCAAGACAAACCGGAGGGTGCGCCGAGACTGTTTCCGGATTTATCGAAAGGGCGCCCCGCTTTCGCCGTTTCGGGCTGGCGACTTCGGCGGATCAAGAAACAATTCGGGCGCGCGTTTCAATCGGCGGTGCGTCCAAATTCGGCCGCGCTTGGGTCCAGACCGAGGACGTTTCGCTTCCGAGCCATCCGACTTGCACTCGCCTAGGTATAGTCGGCGCATTCACGCAATATTACAGTCGTGATCGCACCGGTCTGCCAAGCGCCGCCACCGACCGAAATGCCCGAATCATCACGCCCCCGCGTGTTGCGCCGGACCCTGTGCGCGCGTATGTCGCCTTCACCTTGTCCACGCCTCCGGAGCCGACCGTGACAGTCCATCTTCACCAGCAGGATCTTCCCGAAGGGCTGGACCTCGGCCGTGCGGTCGCGATCGATTGCGAGACGATGGGCCTGGACCCGCACCGCGACCGGCTGTGCCTGGTGCAGCTGTCGGCCGGCGACGGAAATGCGCACCTGGTGCAGATCGCGCGCGGGCAGGATGCGGCGCCGAACCTGTCGGCGCTGCTGACCGACGAGAGCGTCACCAAGCTGTTCCACTACGGCCGCTTCGACATCGCCGCCATGCACAACGCCTTCGGCGCGCTGGCGCGGCCGGTCTACTGCACCAAGATCGCCAGCCGGCTGGTGCGTACCTATACCGACCGCCACGGCCTCAAGGCACTGACATCCGAGCTGTTGGGCGTCGACATCTCGAAGCAGCAGCAATCTTCGGATTGGGGCGCCGAGACGCTGACAGACGCGCAGCGCGACTATGCCGCCTCGGACGTGCTGTATCTGCACCGCCTCCGCACGGTTCTCGACGGGATGCTGGCGCGCGAGGGGCGCACTGATTTGGCCCAGGCGTGCTTCGACTTCCTGCCGACCCGCGCGCTGCTGGACCTCGAGGGCTGGCCCGGCACGGACATCTTCGCCCATGTCTGAGCGCGGCGAGAGGTAAAGGCGGCATGCGCATCGGGGTCTATTCGCGCATCGTCGCTTGGCTGAAAATCCTTCTGCCGCTCGCGGCGCTGGCCCTGCTGTCGACGCTGTTCCTGTTGTCTCGCGATACCCAGGACGCCATCGCGCCCGAACTCGGCGCCCGCCTGGCGGGCGACGGCGACACCCGCGAACAGGTGCGCGGCCCCTCCTACGCCGGCGTGACCGAGCGCGGCGAAACCGTCAGCGTCGTCGCCCAGACCGCCAGGCCCGAAGCCGACGGCGCGGTCGTGGCCGAGACCGTGACCGCGTTGGTGACGCTGGACGACGGCTCGAAGATCGAGATGATGGCGCCCATCGCGCGGCTTTCCGAACGCGACGACGAGGCGCGGCTGGAAGGCGGCGTGCGGTTCAGCAGCACGTCCGGCTACAGCTTCGAGACCGAGGGCCTGGTCGCGCGGCTGGACGCGGTCGAAGGCCGCTCGCTGGGTCCGGTCCGGGGCGAGACGCCTGCCGGCACGATCGAGGCGGGCGGCATGACGATCGCTCCGGGGGCGTCCGCCGACGACGTGCAACTGGTCTTCACCGAGGGCGTAAAAATGGTATACGTCCCGCAATCCGAACGGGAAACGCCATGATCCGACGACTGATGCTTGCCGCGACGCTCGTGGCGTTCCCCTTCGTGGCTTCCGCCCAACAGGTCGCCTTCGGCTCGATGCAGCAGGACACGTCGGCACCGGTCGAGGTGACCGCCGACCAGCTCTCGGTCAGCCAGTCGGACGGCACGGCGACCTATTCCGGCGACGTGGTCATCGTGCAGGGCGACATGCGGCTGGCCGCACCGCAGGTTCTGGTCGTCTACTCCGAACAAGCCGGCCGCATCGACCGGCTCGAGGCGACGGGCGGCGTGACGCTGGTCAGTGGCGAAGAGGCCGCCGAGGCCGAGCGCGCGGATTACGACATCGAGGGCGGCACCGTGACCCTGTCGGGCGACGTGCTGCTGACGCAGGGCGACAATGCGCTGACCGCGCAGTCGATGGTGGTGGATCTCGACACCGGCATGGCCGAGATGTCCGGCCGCGTGCGCACCGTGCTGCAACAAGAGCCCGCCGCGCAGGACCAGCCATGAGCGCCCCGGCCTTCACGGTCACCGAGGGCCAGAGCGGCCTGCGCGTCAACCACCTGCGCAAGAGCTATCGCAAGCGCGTGGTCATCCGCGACGTGACGATCAGCCTCGGCCGGGGCGAGGTTGTGGCGCTGCTGGGGCCGAACGGCTCGGGGAAAACGACGTCGTTCTACGCGATCGCCGGGCTGGTGAATCCCGAGGGCGGGCAGGTGCTGATCGACGGGCAGGACGCGACCTACCTGCCGATGTACCGGCGCGCCCGCATGGGCATCGGCTACCTGCCGCAGGAGATGTCGATCTTCCGCGGCCTGTCGGTCGAGGACAACATCGCCGCCGTTCTCGACATCGCCGTGCCCGACGGCCGCCGCCGGCGCGAGCGGCTCGAGGAACTGCTGGGCGAATTCTCGATCGAGCATCTGCGCCGCGCGCCCGCCATGGCGCTGTCGGGCGGCGAACGGCGTCGGGTCGAGATCGCCCGCTGTCTTGCGTCCGATCCCAAGTACCTGCTGCTGGACGAGCCCTTCGCCGGGGTCGACCCGATCAGCGTGGGCGATATCCGGCATCTGGTCTCGGACCTGCGCAAGCGCGGGATCGGCGTGCTGATCACCGACCACAACGTGCGCGAGACGCTGGAGATCGTCGACCGCGCCTACATCCTGCACGACGGCCAGGTGCTGATGTCGGGCACCCCCGACGAAGTCGTGCGCAACGAGAACGTGCGCCGGGTCTACCTGGGCGATTCCTTCCGCATCGGTTGAAACCGCGCCTTCGCCATGACGTGGTTTCGATTGACAGGCCCGGCGCTTCTCCCCTCAAATGTCCTCATGACGACGCGCCGCGCTGTTTCGAGGAACCCTGATCCCGGCGTTTCCGGGGCCGTACCGGTTATAGCACGCGCGCCGCAACGTCTCTCCCAGGCCTGACCCGAACAACGGCGATCCGCGTCCCTCCGGACGCGGTGACCTGGGGTCGGACGGCAAAGAAAAGGACCTACCATGCGCTACCAGATCACGGGCAAGCAGATCGATGTCGGCGAGGCACTCCAGACCCACGTGACGACCGAGCTTGGGTCGGTGCTCGAGAAGTACTCGCAGCGCCCGACCGACGCGACGGTCGTCTTTTCCAAGAGCGGTCACGAATTCGTCTGCGAATCGACGGTGCACCTGTCCAGCGGCCTGAACGCCGCGGCCAAGGGCCACGCGACCGAGATCTACGCCGCATTCGACGCCTGTGCCCAGAAGATGGACAAGCAGTTGCGCCGCTACAAGCGTCGTTTGAAGGACCATCACAAGGATCGCACGGAACCGGTTGAAGTGTCCGGAGCGTCCTCTTATATCCTCGCCTCGGAACAGGACGGCTCGGATGACTACAACGAGCCCGAGACGCTGCAGCCTATCATCGTCGCCGAGATGCAGACCCGCATCCCGTCGCTCTCGGTGGGCGAGGCTGTGATGCAGATGGAACTGGCGGGGGCCCCGGTCCTCGTCTTCAGGAATGACAAGAAGGACGGGGTCAACGTCGTTTATCGCCGCGAAGACGGCAACATCGGCTGGATCGACCCGTAAACAACCCGGTGCCGCCCCCGCGGGGGCCGTGACCGCCCTTCTACAAGTGACGAGATTGCCATGAAGTTCGTTGATCTGGTGAAGCCGGAAGCGGTCAAGCTTCTGGGTTCGACCTCCAGCAAGAAGCGCCTGATGCACGACATCGCCGACCTGGCGGAGTCAGCCTACGGCCTGAACGCCGACGCCTCGGTCGAGGCGCTGGTCGAGCGCGAGTCGCTGGGCCCCACCGGCGTCGGGCACGGCGTGGCGCTGCCGCACGCGCGGCTGCCCGGCCTCGACACGGTGATCGGGGCATTCCTGCTGCTGGAAAAACCCGTCGACTTCGACGCGATCGACCGTCAGCCGGTGGACATCGTGTTCGCGCTGTTCGCGCCCGAGGATGCCGGCGTCGCGCATCTCAAGGCGCTGGCGCTTGTGTCGCGCTCGCTGCGCGACCCGTCGCTGTGCGCCAAGCTGCGCGCCAACCGCGATGCGAGCAAGCTCTACACGATCCTCACCGAAAGCGAGGCGGTCAAAGCCGCCTGAGCCACTGGCCCGTCAACCGCACGCCCCGCCCCGTTCCCACGCGGCGGGGCGTTTGCGTTCAGGGCACGTGCCCCCAATCGTCGAAGCCGAAGGTGATATAATCGCGCGCATAGGCGTCGCGGGCCAGCGCCTCGATCCGGTCGTCGTAGATCTGTGCCAGCGAGTACGGCGCGCGGGTGGCGACGGCCTCGGGGTCCGGCGGTGCGGCGTGTCCCGTCTGCATCGCCAGCGCGGGCAGGTAGGCGGGCATCTCCGCCTCGCGCACGATCATGTCCGGCAGCGCGAACTCGGCCATCCCCTGCAGGCACTGCGCCTGCGTGGCCCAGTGCCCGTCCAAGCGGATCGCGGTCTGCCCGGCCAGGTTCGCCTTCACGAACTCCAGCCATGCGGTGAAGGCCGCGCGGTGCGCGTCGACGCCGTATCCCTCGTCCGGGGCGCCTTCGGGGATGGGCAGATCATGGGCGCGGCGCAGCGTGCGGCGGATGCCGAGGAACGCGCCTTCGTCGGTCGACAGGATCCGCGAACAGAATGCGTCGTGCGCGCGCGCCAGCGGGTGACGGATCACGGTGAAGCTGCGAAACCCGGGCCTGTCGCGCATCCATTGGCGCAGTCCGGACTGGCGGAAACCGCCGATCAGCGCGCCCTCGTCCACGCCGTCGAGCGCGGCCAGCCAGCGCCGCACGGCGGCCTCGGGACCCGAGCGGATCGGCATGTAGAGAAGCGGCGTGCGCGCGGCGGCCAGGTAGGACGGCACGACCGGTCCGCGCCGCGGCTCGAAGTTCGGCGTGCGGTGCAGGTTGAACCGGTCCAGCCGCGCCAGCGCGCGCTCCATCTCGTCCGCGTTGGCGACCTTGTCCCGCGCGGGCTGCGGGTTCTGGCGTTTCAGCCCGCCGTCGAGCGCCTCGAGCTGCGACGCGACGCCGAGCCATTGTGCAAGGCCGTTCATCACCGCGACGTCCTGCAGGTCCTCGTAGGCGACGTGGAACGCGGTCTGCCCGCTGCGCTGCAGGGCGCCCGTGATCTGCACCTGGAAAGCCTGCAGCGCCTCCATGTGCGCCTCGAATTCGGCCGCGTCGAAGACCGCCAGCGCGTCCTTGCGGCGCTTGACGTTGGTCAGCTTCCACTGCCCGGTCGCCTGCGCGATCTTGCGGCTGACATAGCTGTCCAGCGGGTTGCGCGTCAGCACGATCTTGGCAATGCGCGGATCGTCCAGCAGCGTCTGCAGGATGCGCGGATCGTGGTCGTGGAAGTAGCGAAAGCCGCCGAGTCCCGGTTCGTCGCGGATACGCTGCAGCAGCGCGTGCGGGTCGCGATCACGCGTCTTCAGGTCAATCGACAGCACCGCGTCCCGGTTCGGGTAGCCCACGAAATGCGGGTTGAACGCCTCACCGTGGCAGGTCACGCCGTCGAAGGCGTTCAGGTTCGCCTCGAGGAAGTTCGATCCGGTCCGCATCTCGGCGAAGACCACGAATGCGTCGAAACGGTCGGTCATGAGGCGACGTAGCGGCGGGGTTGCGCCTGTCGCGGCGCGGCGGCCGGAAGAAGCGGGAAGTCCCCGGTCAGGTACGGGTCCATCCCGGCATTGCGCAGGCGCTGAAGGAACGCGCCGAAATCGTGCGGGTCGACGGGCGCGGGCGGCTTCGGGCGATCGGCGGTGTCGCGCCAGCCGATCTCGGCCGCGACGGCCTCGAGCGTTTCCTCGGGCGCCTCGAGGTACTGCGCCATCGTCTGGATCCGCACCCGCGCCTTAACGTCGGGCGCGCGCAGCGTCTCGATCATCGACGCCTCGGCCCGTTGTATGGCGGCGGCGCGGGCGCGCACGGCCTCGAAGGGCGCGCCCGCGCGCCACAACGGCACCGCCCAAGCGCCCGAGACGACCGAGATCCGCGCATTGGGGTCGCGCGCCATGTGCCACAGGATGTCCGGCGTGTCCTCGGGGCCGTAGAGGAAGCAGTGCGTGACCCCACGCATGTTCCACAGCAGGTTCGTGAGGAAGGCCTTGGGATTGTAGTCGCGCAAGCGCGCGTCGTCGGTCAGCGCGCCCGGCGCGACCGCCTCGCCCCCGGCGAAATGCGCGCGATCGGGCGCGTAGAGGTGGCCGTGGACACAGGCGCCGGTGGCCTTGGCCAACCACGGACGAAACCCGTCGTGCAGCGCGTCGAACCCGTGGAACACGGCGTAGCGCCCGGCGGTCGCGCCGTTCTCGAACCCGTGCTGCGGGAAGCGGCTTTGCATGTAGAGCCCGGCCCGCCCCCGCAGCCGACGGTCGACCGCCCTGGCGAAGACGCGGTCGATCTTGCCCGGTTGCGGGTCCTGCCGGTCCGAGTTTGCCGGAGCATCGCCCAGGAACGCGTCGTACAGCCGATCCGCGCGTGGCCAGATCTTGCGCGCCACGAAGCAGTCGGACCGGCGCAGCAGTTGCAGGTGGTCGTCGTAGAAGATGTGCGGCTTGCCCTGGAAATCGAACTTCGACAGCGTCAGCGACCGCGCCTCGATCTCGGACGCGTAGAGGCGTGCGAGGCTTTGTAAGTAGCTTTCGTCGGGAATCCAGGAACGGCGGAAATAGGCGTCGTGGGCGCGGCGGTGGGGGCTGTCGAGGATCGCGCGCAAGGTCCGCGCGGTCAGGCACCACCACTGACTGCCCATGTGCGGCACCACACCGCGCGGCGGGCGGCGGCGGATACCCAGCGCGCGCTGCCCCGCCACCAGCGCATCGAACAGAGGCTTGTTCCGGCGCCAGGACACCGGGAAGTACAGCGTGAAGCGTTCGCGATCCAGCCCTCCGACCGTCCAGGGCACGTCGGCGGTGGTGGCGCTTTCGATGAAATCGGTGTCCGGGCGGCTGGCGAGATGGTCCAGCAGGTCCGGGACCGGCCGCAGCGGCAGGCAGGCGCCCGAGGCGAGGTAGACGTGCCGCACGTCGTGCCGGCCGAGCATCATCGTCGCGGCATCGAGCGTCGCGGCGACCAACCCCCACGTCCCCCATTCGCAGCGATGACGAGATGAGAACGCAATATCGGGCAGATCGGACAGGTCGGCCCGGAACGCGTCGAACCGGTCGTCGGGCACCTGCCGGTCGACGTGGATCACCACCGGGCAGCCCGCCTTCGCCCAATGCCGCGCCACCTGCGCCGCGCGGTCCAGCGCGGTGTGGACCAGCATGATCACGCCCATGCTCATGCCCAGTTGCCCTTCGACATCAGGCCGAGGATCTCGAGCTGGCGCCAGTTGATGTACTTCTCGGAGTACCGACACCACAGGTCGGCATCGCCATCCAGACCCTCGGCGTAGGCGATGTATTCACGGCTGTCGCCGTAATGCTGGCGCCGCTCCAGCTCTTCGCTCGCCTTGGCGCGGAAGGTCGGCAGGAACTTGGTGTGCAGCAGCACGCCGCTCGACTTCTCGCCGCCGAGATCGTCGAAGACCAGGTTCAGCCCCCGCGGCAGAAGGTTGTGGGTCGAGCTGGCATAGACGTAGTGGCGCTGCCAGCGCACCAGCGGGATCTTGTTGAGCGCGGGCGCCCGGCCCGGCTGGTCGCGAAAGAACGTCCGCGCGCGCGGACCGCCCTGGATCCACAGGTTGTTGTAGCCCCAGTTGCGACTGATCGTGTAGTTGCCCGCGTCGAACCATTGCAGCACCTCGAGCGGATCCTGACCGGACCGGTACTCCACTGCGCCGATCGGTCCCTTGGGATACATGTCCAGCAGCATCGCCGGAAAGGCCTTGATCCCGCAGCTGTCCAGCCAGTCCGTCAGGCCGGCCAGCGGGCGCGTGTCGCAGAACGGGTAGACCAGCAGCTCGTCCGGGTCGACGGTCAGGGTCCAGTGCCCGTGGCCGTACTGCCTCAGCAGCGCGTTCATCCAGTCCATGCCGAAGCGTGACGTCCGGTAGCTGCCGCGCGTCGACCAGAGCGAGACGTCCCGCTGCCCCGCGAGGTAGTCGGGCGATCCGTCGTCGCTGTCGTTGTCGACGAACAGGAAGTGGTTCGCGCCAAGCGCGCGGTAGTAGTCGAGGAACCAGGGCAGGCGCGCCATCTCGTTGCGCTGGGTCGAGAAGACGAGGATGTCGTCCGGGCGGATATCGGCGGTGCGGTCGGCGACGGGGCGCAGCTCGTGCCGCTTGCGCAGGGCGCGCACGCGCAGCCGCTTGCGCCGCAGCCGCATCCGGTACGAATCCCAAAGCCCCATTGTCGCGCGTCCTGCCTGTCCGACCGTTTCGGCCTGCCGCCCTGCCCAGCGGATATCCGCCGAGTGTAGCCGAGCGCCCCTAAAGTGCAAGAAGATGGTTTCGACCGCCTTTACGGCGTCAATCCTGCCACGCCCAAGCGCGCATTAGGCCCAGCTCGGCCAGCTGCTCGGGGCCTTCGTACTGGCACGAAGTCGGGCACCACAGCTCGGGGCGACGGGCGATGCGGTCGTAGTAATCGCCGAAGGCAGCCGGCGTGTGGAAATGCTGCGCGCGGCGGCGCTCGTGCGCCGAGCGGGGGACGATGTCCGGCAGGAACTTGGTGTGCAGCAGCACGCCCGAGGGCTGGCTGCCGCCCGGACCGTCGTACCACGCGTTCATGTCGCGCGGCAGCATGGCGTGGGTCGAGTTGACGTAGGCCATGCCACGCCGCCAGCGCACAAGCGGCAGCTTGTTGAGCGTCGGCGCGCGGCGCGGCGCGTCGGCGAAGAACACCCGCGCCCGCACGCCCCCCTGCACCCAGAGGTTGCCCGCCGGGCTTTGGCGTTGAACATCGTAGGGCCCCGCGTCAAACCAGCCCAGCGCCTGCACGGGATCGGGGTCAGGTACCGCTTCGCCCAGCCGACCGCGCGCGTAGAGGTCGAGCATCAGCGCCCCGAAGGCCGGTCGGCCGACCACTTCGAGCCACACGGTCAGGTCGCGCAGCGTGCGGGTTTCAACGTCGGGATAGACCAGAAGCTCGTCCGCATCGACGGTCAGGCACCAATGCCCGTGGCCGTGGCGGGTCAGCAGCCAGTTCAGCCAGTCCGTGCCGAAGCGCGAGCCGCGGTATGACGCATCCGTGCGCCACAGCGAGACGTCTTGCTGCGCGCCCAGGTAATCTGCGGATCCGTCGTCGCTGGCGTTGTCGACGATGAGGAAGTGAGCGATGCCGAGCGCGCGGTAATGCTGCAGGAAATGCGGCAGGCGGGTCTGCTCGTTGCGCAGACAAGCGAAGCCCAGGATTGCGCCCGGGCCGGGAATGGGCCGACGCGTAACGGCCTGCAGCGCGTGGCGTGCGCGGAAGGCGCGCCACACGGCACGCCTCCGCTTCCATCGCAGCCTGTAGGCATCGAGCGGCGTGATCGGTGGTAGGGCGGCCTTCGCGGGCGCGCTCGGCACCATCAGCGCAGGGCGATCACTGCGCCGCGCGGCGGGTGGTCATGACCTCGTCGATATAGGCCTCGAGATCGTCGCGCAGCTCGTCGCGCGCGAGGCCGAACGCCACCGTCGCCTGCAGGAAGCCCGACTTCGAGCCGCAATCGAAGCGCTGGCCGTTGAAGCGGAAGCCGTAGACGCCTTCGCCGTCGATTTCCTTGGCGATGGCATCGGTCAGCTGGATCTCGCCCCCGGCGCCCTTTTCACCGGACGCGAGGTTGCTCAGGATCTTCGGCGTCAGGATGTACCGCCCGATCACCGCAAGGTTCGACGGAGCCTCTTCCGCCTTGGGCTTCTCGACCATGCCCTTCACGGTCACCATCGCGTCGGTCTGCTGGTCGACGTCGAGGATGCCGTAGGACGAGGTCATGCTGCGCGGCACTTCCATCGCGGCGACCATGTTGCCGGTGCTGCCGTTCTCCTCGTAGGCGTCGATCATCTGCTTGAGGCAGGGCGTGTCGGCGGCGATCACGTCGTCGGGCAGGATCACGGCGAACGGTTCGTCCCCGATCAGCCGGCCGGCGCACCAGATCGCGTGGCCGAGGCCCAGCGCCTTGTGCTGGCGGATATAGGCGATGTCGCCGGATTCCATGTTGGTGGACTGAAGCACCTTCAGCAGCTCGTCCTTGCCCTTGGCGCGCAGCTCTTCCTCCAACTGCGGAGCATGGTCGAAGTAATCCTCGAGCGCGCCCTTGCCCCGCGACGTGACGAAGATGAACTCGGTGATCCCGGCCTCGCGGGCCTCGTCGATGGCGTATTGCACCAGCGGGCGATCGACCAGGGTCATGATTTCCTTCGGCACGGATTTCGTCGCGGGAAGGAACCGCGTGCCCAGGCCGGCCACCGGGAAAATCGCCTTGGTCACTTTCTTATGCATGATCGCTCCGTTTCGACTCCACTGACACTCGGATGTTGGCACCCGCACCCGCCCTTTGCCAGAAGTTGTGTGCATTTATTGCGACACCGCGCGGCGAGGGGCACATTTAATGAACGTGGGAATGGCTTGCGTCGTTCCCTCTGGTCGTCCGCGCGCGCCGGGTTCCGTCGCGGCGCGCGGCCGCTCGTGCGACCGCGGCGCTTCGGGCGGCTCAACCTTTCTGCAGCGCGACACCCGGAGCGTAGGCGATGAAGAACGGATTGGCAAAGCCGGTCTTGCCGTAGACCAGCGGCGTGTGATCGTCGAACCGCACGACGTGGCCGCCGGCGCCGGCCAGCACCGCGTGCCCGGCGGCGGTGTCCCACTCCATCGTGCGGCCCAGCCGGGGATAGAGGTCGGCCTCGCCGGTCGCGACCAGGCAGAACTTCAGCGACGATCCCGCGCTGCGCATGTCCTTGACCGG
This sequence comes from Citreimonas sp., assembly GCF_042096055.1. Lineage (NCBI taxonomy): Bacteria > Pseudomonadati > Pseudomonadota > Alphaproteobacteria > Rhodobacterales > Roseobacteraceae > Citreimonas > Citreimonas sp. The sequence goes on from NZ_JBELMH010000014.1 coordinate 29,258, forward strand.
GTAGCGCGCGATGTAGTCGTCGGTCGCTTCGTCGCGGTGGGATTTCGAGGCGACGACCATCAGACCGGCCTCTTCGTCCGGCGTCGAGACGCGGATCGGCCGGGTCTCGCCCGGCGTCTCGGGGTCGAACGGACCTTCCTCCTCGACCGAGTGGCCGACGCTGTCGGTGTAGAACATGCGGCCCTTGGCGGGGGCGTAGACGATGCCGCGGACCGGCGCGCCGTCCTCGACCAGCGCGATGTTGACGGTGAAGTCGCCGCGGCGCTTGATGAATTCCTTTGTGCCGTCGAGCGGGTCGACGATCAGGAACCGCGACGCCGTGATCTCGTGGCTGGCGGCCTGTTCCTCGGTCACCAGGGCGACGTCCGGGAACGCCGCGCGCAGCCCTTCCGAAATCAGCGCGTCGGCGGCCTCGTCCGCCTCGGTCACCGGGCTGGCATCGGCCTTGAGGTTCACGTCGAAATCCGCCGCGTCGTAGATCTGCATGATGCGGTCTCCGGCCTCTATCGCGAGGCGGCGCATGACGGGCACAAGTTCTGAATAATTCACTGCAATCTCCTTAGGCGCCGGCGGATTCATTGATTTGAAGGCACGCCCCCCTTATGGTCGCCGCATGCCGGAACGGCAAGCGCGCGCAAGGCCTGCGAAGCCGTTGGGCCACGGCCGTGCGCGGCACCGCCTATTGGAGCAGCGGGTGATGTTTCACAAGACAGCGCCACGGTCGCGCCTGGGGTCGGGCCTCTACACGGCCGAGCTGATCTACCACAACTCGGTCCGCGCGGTGCGCAAGTCGCACGGCAACGCCTTCATGGCGATCGCGACGAACGTGCTGCAGACGGTGATCTTCGTGCTCGCCTTCTACTTCATGTTCGTGATCCTGGGCATCCGCGGCGCCGCGATCCGGGGCGACTTCCTGGTCTACATCATGACCGGCGTCTTCCTGTTCATGACCCACACCAAGACGCTGTCGGCAGTGGTGGGCAGCGAGGGGCCCGCGAGCCCGATGATGCAGCACGCGCCGATGAACACCGCGATCGCGATCGCGTCGGCGATGGTGTCGTCGCTCTACATCCAGGTGCTGTCGCTATTCGTGATCCTGTTCGTCTACGACGTGGCCTTCAATCCGTTCGTCCTGCAGGAGATCCACGACCCGATGGGCTGCATGGCGATGCTGCTGCTGTCGTGGTTCTCGGGCGCGGCGATCGGGCTGGTCCTGCTGGCGGCCAAACCCTGGGCGCCGACGGCGGTGGGTATCGTGTCGACCGTCTACCAGCGGGTGAACATGATCGCCTCGGGCAAGATGTTCGTGGCCAACACGATGCCGGGCTACATGCTGGCGATGTTCGACTGGAACCCGCTTTTCCACACGATCGACCAGGCGCGCGGGCACGCCTTCGTCAACTACAACCCCCGCAATTCCGATTGGGAATACGCGCTATGGGTGTCGATCGTGCTGATCATGGTCGGCCTGATGGGCGAGTTCTACACGCGCAAGCACGCCTCGGCGAGCTGGAGCGCACGGCGCTGATCCGCCGCCCGAGCCCGCTTTCCCGCCCGGGGCCCGGCTGGTAGGATTGACCCGTTCCGGAACGGGAGGTTCGTCATGCTTCGCTTTGCCCTTGCCCTGCTGCTGCTGGCGTCACCTGCCTTCGCGACGCAGGACCGCTGGCCCGCGCTGTTCGACGTGTCGGGCGTGGCGGCCGACGACGTGCTCAACATCCGGGCCGAGCCCAATGCCGGCGCCGAGAAGATCGGCGACTTCGCCCCCGACGCCCGCTCCATCGAGGTGATCGCCCCGAACGAGCGTCAGGACTGGGGGCTGGTGAACGTGGACGGCCGCACCGGCTGGGTGTCGCTGCACTACATGGTGCGCCAGCCGGGCCAGTGGCTGGGCGCGCCCATCGAGACCGTGCAATGCGCGGGGACCGAGCCGTTCTGGTCGCTGACCCGCCGCGGTGACACGGTCACGTGGTCCACGCCCGAGGCCGAGACGTCCGGCACGGTGACAACCCCGCTCGACACCATCGCGCGGCGCGACATGTCGGGCGTCATCTACCGGCTCGAAAGCGACACGCGCGATCACCTGGCTATGACGCTCGAGCGCTGCAGCGACGGCATGTCGGATTATGCCTACGGAATCCGCGCGATCCTGACCCGCGACCTGGACGGCGCGCCCGAGATGTTTGGCGGCTGCTGCTCGCTCGACGTGGACTAGGTCACGACACGCAGCGTCAGGTTGATCCGCCCGCTGTCGGGCAGCAGCGTGGACGAGCCGAACCGGATCCGGTCGACCCCATGATGGCGCAGCCGCGCCTCGCCGCCCATGACAACCACGTCGCCGGATTTCAGCCAGACCGATTCCGTCTTGCCGCCGCGTTCCACGTTGCCCATGCGGAACAGCCCCTCGTCGCCCAGGCTGACCGACACCACCGGCTGGCCGAAATCGGCCTCGTCCCGATCCTGATGCAGGCCCATCCGTGCGCCCTCGCCATACCAGTTGATCAGGCAGCATTCGGGCGCCCGGTCGCTGCCCGACACCGCGTCCCAGATCACGCGGACCGCGTCGGGGATCGGCGGCCAGGGCTGCCCGTCGGGATGCGTTTCGGAATAGCGATAGCCCTTGCGGTCGGTGATCCAGCCATACTTGCCCGCGGCGCTCATCCGCACCGACATGGGCCGGCCCCGCGGCGTGACGGGCCGCACCAGCGGCGCCTGCGCCAGCACGCCACGCAGGTCCTCGACCAGCGACTCTTGCGCCGCGCGGTCGAGAAACTCCTGGTGGATGACGAATCCGCGTCGTTCGATCATGCTGTCCGGCCTCCGAAAATGCCTGGAATTGACGAAATCCAACCGCCCCCGGCGCTTGCAGGCCCAAGACGCCCCTCCTATATACCCTCCGAACGTCGCGGGCCTACCCGGCCTGTGCTTTCGCCGGGGCTGGATGCCGCAACGGGTCCGCACGCCTCGGGCCATCGCCTCAAGACCAGAAGGGATCGAAACATGTCTAAAGTGATCGGTATCGACCTCGGCACGACGAACTCCTGCGTGGCCATCATGGACGGCTCCCAGGCCCGCGTGATCGAGAACTCGGAAGGCGCGCGCACCACGCCGTCGATCGTCGCCTTCACCGAGAACGAACGCCTCGTCGGCCAGCCGGCCAAGCGCCAGGCGGTCACCAACCCCGAGAACACCATCTTCGGCGTCAAGCGCCTGATCGGTCGTCGCAACGACGACCCGGATCTCGCCAAGGACCGCAAGAACATGCCGTTCGAGGTGATCGACGGCGGCAACGGCGACGCATGGGTGCGCGCCCGCGGCGATAAATATTCGCCCTCGCAGATTTCCGCCTTCATCCTGCAGAAGATGAAGGAAACCGCCGAGAGCTATCTTGGCGAAGAGGTGACGCAGGCCGTCATCACCGTCCCCGCCTACTTCAACGACGCCCAGCGTCAGGCCACCAAGGACGCCGGCAAGATCGCGGGCCTCGAAGTGCTGCGCATCATCAACGAGCCGACCGCCGCCGCGCTGGCCTATGGCCTCGACAAGAAGGAAAGCCGCACGATCGCCGTGTACGACCTCGGCGGCGGCACCTTCGACGTGACGATCCTCGAGATCGACGACGGCCTGTTCGAGGTGAAGTCGACCAACGGCGACACGTTCCTCGGCGGCGAAGACTTCGACATGCGGATCGTCAACTACCTGGCGGACGAGTTCAAGAAAGAGCACGGCACCGACCTGACCAAGGACAAGATGGCCCTTCAGCGCCTGAAGGAAGCCGCCGAGAAGGCCAAGATCGAGCTTTCGTCCTCGAGCCAGACCGAGATCAACCAGCCGTTCATCTCGATGGGCTCGAACGGTCAGCCGCTGCACATGGTCATGAAACTGACCCGCGCCAAGCTGGAAAGCCTCGTCGGCGACCTGATCAAGGGCTCGCTGAAGCCGTGCCAGGCCGCGCTGAAGGATGCGGGCCTGTCCACCTCCGACATCGACGAGGTCGTGCTGGTCGGCGGTCAGACCCGGATGCCCAAGGTGTTCGAAGAGGTCACCAAGTTCTTCGGCAAGGAGCCGCACAAGGGCGTCAACCCGGACGAGGTCGTCGCCATGGGTGCGGCGATCCAGGCCGGCGTGCTGCAGGGTGACGTCAAGGACGTGGTCCTTCTGGACGTGACGCCGCTGAGCCTCGGCATCGAGACGCTGGGTGGCGTGTTCACCCGCCTGATCGAC
>NZ_JBELMH010000014.1:33491-44428 GCF_042096055.1 Citreimonas sp.
CATGCCGCAGATCGAGGTGACCTTCGACATCGACGCCAACGGCATCGTGTCGGTGAGCGCCAAGGACAAGGGCACCAACAAGGAACAGAAGATCACGATCCAGGCGTCCGGCGGTCTCGACGAGTCCGAGATCGAGCGCATGGTCAAGGAAGCCGAGGCCAATGCCGAGGCCGACAAGGGCCGCCGCGAACTGGTCGAGGCCAAGAACCAGGCCGAGAGCCTGATCCATTCGACCGAGAAGTCGGTCGAGGAGCACGGCGACAAGGTCGACCCGTCCACCGTCGAGGCGATCGAACTGGCCATTGCGGCGCTGAAGGACGACCTCGAGAAGGACGACGCCAGCGCCGAGAAGATCAAGGCCGGGATCCAGAACGTCACCGAAGCGGCGATGCGTTTGGGCGAGGCGATCTACAAGGCCCAGGCCGAGGAATCCTCGGGCGACGACGCCGAGCCGGCGGATCGCCAGTCGAACGCGCAGGACGATGACGGCATCGTCGATGCCGACTTCGAGGATCTGGACGACAACAAGCGGGCCTGAGCCCGATAGCGGAACCGAGCGGGGGCCGGTCCGGACACCGGGCCGGCCCCTGACGTTTCGCGGATGGAGTGCACAATGTCCAAGGGCGACTATTACGACACGCTGGGGCTGTCCCGGGGAGCCTCGGCCGAGGAAATCAAGAAGGCCTATCGCAAGAAGGCCAAGGAACTGCACCCGGACCGGAACAAGGACAACCCCGAGGCCGAGGCCAAGTTCAAGGAAGCGAACGAGGCCTACGAGGTTCTCAAGGACGCCGACAAGAAGGCGGCCTACGACCGCTTCGGCCACGCCGCGTTCGAGGGCGGCATGGGCGGCGGCGGGCCGCGCCCCGGCCCTGGGGGCATGGGTGGCGGCAACGCCGACTTCGCCAGCGCCTTCTCGGACGTGTTCGACGACCTGTTCGGCGACTTCATGGGCGGGCGCCAGGGTGGCCGCCAGCGCGCGGCGCGTGGCGCCGACCTGCGCTACAACCTGCGCGTGACGCTGGAAGAGGCGTTCAGCGGCCTGCACAAGACGATCAACGTGCCGACCTCGGTGCAGTGCGACTCGTGCAAGGGTTCGGGCGCCGAGGGCGGATCGGAGCCGACCACCTGCCCCACCTGCTCGGGCATGGGCAAGGTGCGCGCCACCCAGGGCTTCTTTACCGTCGAACGCACCTGCCCCACCTGTTCGGGCCTCGGGCAGATCATCAAGAACCCCTGTTCGTCCTGCGGCGGCGCCGGTCGCGTGCAGAAGGACCGCGCGCTGTCGGTGAACATCCCCGCCGGCGTCGAGACCGGCACGCGAATCCGCCTCGCCGGCGAGGGCGAGGCCGGCATGCGCGGCGGCCCTCCGGGCGATCTCTACATCTTCATCGAGGTGAAGCCGCACGACATCTTCACCCGCGAGGGCGCCGAACTTCAGTGCCGCGTGCCCGTCTCGATGACCGTGGCCGCGCTTGGCGGCGACATTGAGGTGCCGACGATCGACGGCGGCCGAAGCCGTGTGAAGATCCCCGCCGGCAGCCAGTCGGGCCGCCAGATGCGTCTGCGCGGCAAGGGCATGCCGGCCCTGCGCGGCGCCGGGACCGGCGACATGTATATCGAGCTGGCGGTCGAGACTCCGGTCAACCTGACCACGCGGCAAAAGGAGCTGCTGCGCGAGTTCGAGGATCTGTCCGAGGACAACAACCCCGAAACGAAGAGCTTCTTTTCGTCGGTCAAGAGCTTCTGGGACAGCATGAAGGGCTGAGACGCCTCCGCGCCCTGCCCGCAGTCCCGCGAAAGCCCGCCGCATGGCGGGCTTTTTCTTGCGCCGGTATAGGGCCGGTCAGAGGCCCAGCGTGACCAAGGCGACGCCACAGGCGGAGCACACCGCCAGCGTCAGCGGCACACCGCGATGCGCGTAGAGCAGCAGCCCGGCCGCAAGCAGCGCGATCGCGCCGCTGCGCCAGTCGAAGGTGGCGATGTCGGGCACGGCGATGCTGATCGCGCCCGCCTCGACCATGTCGACGGTGTCGAACAGGACGTGCAGGCCGAACCAGACCGACAGGTTGGCGATCACGCCCACCACGGCCGCGGTGATCCCGGCCAGCGCGGCGCGCAGGACCGGCCGCGCGGCGATGGCGTCGATCCAGGGGGCGCCTGCGAAGATCCACAGGAAGCACGGCGCGAAGGTCGCCCACAACGTCACGACCGCGGCGGCGAGACCCCAGAGCATCGGCGACGCGCCCGCGGGCGCGGCGTGGTGGCCGGCGAGGAAGCCCACGAACTCGGTCACCAGGATCAGCGGTCCGGGTGTCGTCTCGGCCAGGCCCAGCGCGTCCAGCATCTCTCCGGTCGTCAGCCAGCCCTGGGTCGCGACGGCCTCTTGGGTCATGTAGGCCAGCACGGCGTAGGCGCCGCCGAAGGTCACGGTGGCAAGGACCGAGAAGAAGCGTGCGATCTCTCCGAAGACCGGCGGCGCGAGGGCGCCCACGACGAGCAGCGGCGCGATCCAGATCGCGAGCCACAGCACGGCCGTCCGCAAGGTGGCCGACAGCTGCCGCGCGACCGGCGTGGCGGACGGGCGTTCCGCCGTGCCGGGCGCGCGCAGGCGGGCGGCCCCCCAGATGGCCGCGCCCGCGACGACCGCCGGGTAGGGTACCGAGAAGACGAAGAGGGCAAGGAAGGCCAGCGCGGCGATCACCAGCGGCTCGGCCCCGACGAGGGCGCGGCGCGAGACGCGGACCAGCGCCTCGATCACGATGACAAGGACCGCGGCCTTGATCCCGAGGAACAGCGCCTGGGTGATCGCGAGGTCGCCGAAGCGGACGTAGAGCGCGGCGAGGCAGGCGATCAGGATCGCGCCGGGCAGGACGAACAGCCCGCCGGCGAGAAGACCGCCGCGCACGCCGTGCATCCGCCAGCCGGCATAGGTGGCCAACTGCATAGCCTCGGGGCCGGGCAGGACCATGCAGAACGACAGCGCGTCGAGGAACTGCCGCTCGGAGAGCCAGCGGCGCTCGTCCACGACCATGCGGTGCATCAGGGCGATCTGGGCCGCCGGGCCGCCGAAGGAGAGCACGCCGATGCGGGCCCAGACCGAGGTGGCCTCGGCTAGGGAAACGGGCGGCGCGGGGCGGGCGGGCGCGGCGTCTTCGGGCGGCGACATGCGGGCTCCTTCGGCGGGCCGCGGGGCGGCGGCCTTGGGGGATGGTGACGGACCTGTATGACGGGGGTGCGAAACGCGGCGCAAGGAATTTTCGTGGCCCCGCGTGCGGTGGTCGCGGGGGGTGCCCGAGAGGTGTCCCACGATGGGACATCGGGGCGCCTACGGAAAATCAACGGGTTACAGAGACGGATTCAGGAAGGTTTAACCTTTGGGCCTCGCGGCGCCGGTCAGCGGCGGCCGGGACTGGGCCGAAGTGCGCCGCGTAGTGCGGAGCTTCGTCGGCGTGAGGCAGGCGCTGCAGGAGGCCGCCCGACCGTGGCAGATGAAGCCCGTCTCCCGGTGTGCCACGAGGGCTTAGACGGCCCGATGCCGCGCACCGATCCGCCGGTCGATTCATCGCGCCGGATGTCGCATGCGCGGGAGATTTTCCGGCCGCGTAACCGAGGACCGATGCAGGTTTTACCGCCGCGTCATCGTCGCGTTTCGGGACTGATACGAAGCTCTGGTTGCCTGCACGTCATGTGGTTCGCGACAGGAGTAGACGAGCGATGACCAAGATGATCCTTTCCCGCCGCCAGGCGCTGGCCGGCGGTGTCGCGGCGAGCGCGATGCTCGCGGCCCCGAGCCTTTCGCGCGCGCAGTCCCGGCCCGTGATGGCGCACGGGATCATGTCGGGCGACGTCGCCCTTGACGGCGCCATGATCTGGGCCCATGCCGACCGCGAGGCGCGCATGCTGGTCGAATGGGCGACGACCGAAAGCATGAACAACGCGACGCGGGTTCCGGCCCTGAACGTCGGCCCCGCCAGCGGTCACGCCGGCAAGCTGCTGCTGACCGGCCTGCCCTCGGACCAGGAGATCTTCTACCGCGTGCGCATGGAGGACCTGTCGGACCCGAGCGCCGTGTCCGAGCCCCTGACCGGGCGCTTCCGCACCGCGCCGACGGGGATGCGCGACATCCGCTTCGTCTGGTCGGGCGACACGGCCGGCCAGGGCTGGGGCATCGACCGCGACCGGGGCGGGATGCGCACCTATGCCACGATGCTGCAGCACCAGCCGGACTTCATGATCCATTCGGGCGACACGGTCTATGCCGACGGCCCGCTGAAGGACGAGGTGGTGCTGGAAGACGGCTCGACCTGGCGCAACCTGGTCACGCCGGCCAAGCGCAAGGTCGCCGAGACGCTGGACGAGTTTCGCGGCCAGCACCTGTACAACTACCTCGACGACCACGTGCGCGCCTTCAACGCCCAAGTGCCGATCCTGGCGCAGTGGGACGACCACGAGGTGACGAACAACTGGTACCCCTCCGAGATCCTCGAGGACGACCGCTATACCGAGAAGAACGTGGCGCTGCTGGCGGCGCGCGGCGCGCGGGCGTTCCACGAGATGCTGCCGACGCGCCAGCCGCTGGAGGAGCCGGGCCGCGTCTACCGCAAGATCGCCTACGGGCCGCTGCTCGACATCTTCTTCCTCGACATGCGCAGCTACCGTGGCGACAACTCGCCCAACCGGCAGGAGGACGGCGCGCCCTTCCTGGGCGACGCGCAGCTGGCCTGGCTCAAGCGCGAGCTGGCGGCATCGCGGGCGACGTGGAAGGTCATCGCGTCGGACATGCCGATCGGCATGATGGTGCGCGACGGCGAGAGCAACTTCGAGAACATGGCCAACGGCGACGGGCCCGCGCTGGGGCGCGAGCAGGACATCGCGGACATCCTGTCGTTCATCCGCGCAGCCGACATCGCGAACACGGTCTGGCTGACGGCGGACGTGCATTACACGGCGGCGCACCACTACAGCCCCGACCGCGCGGTGTTCCAGGATTTCGAGCCGTTCTGGGAGTTCGTGTCGGGCCCGCTGCATTCGGGCACGTTCGGACCGTCGGACTACGACAACACGTTCGGGCCCGAGGTGCGCTTTGCCAAGCATCCCGATGCGGGGCGCGCGAACCTGCCGCCGTCCGAGGGGCTTCAGTTCTTCGGCCTGGTGGATATCGACGCGGCCACGCGCGAGATGACGGTGCGCCTGATGGATTCGGGCGACGCCGAGCTTTGGTCGACGACGCTGTCGCCGCGCATGGGCTGAGGCGGTCAGGAAGAACACAGGCCCGGCGCGATGCCGGGCCTGTGCTTTGGGCGCTGGTCGCGTGCCGCCTAGGCGGCCATGCCGGGCTTGAGCACGACCTTGGTCCAGTCGTTCTGGTTGTAGCGGAAGTTCTTGTAGCCCGTGGGCGCCTGTTCCAGCGGCAGGCGGTGCGAGATCAGGAACGTGGTGTCGATCTCGCCCTCGCCGATGCGGCGCAGCAATTCCTCGCTGTAGCGCTGGACGTGGGTCTGGCCGGTGCGGACCTGCACGCCCTTCTCCATCAGCGCGCCCAGCGGGAACTTGTCGAGAAAGCCGCCGTAGACGCCGGGGATCGAGATGCGGCCGCCCTTGCGCACCGCCATGATCGCCTCGCGCAGGGCATGGGCGCTGTCGGCGCCGAAGCCGGTGTTCTGCTTGATGTTGTCGAGGATCGTGTCGGGCGCGAAGCCGTGCGATTCCATGCCCACGGCGTCGATCACCGCGTCGGGGCCGAAGCCGCCGGACATGTCCATCAGCGCGTCCAGCACGTGCGTCTGCTTGAAGTCGATCACCTCGGCGCCGAGCTTGCGCGCGAGGTCGAGCCGGCCGGGGAATTCGTCGATGGCGATGACGCGGGCCGCGCCCATCAGCAGCGCCGACTGGATCGCGAACAGGCCAACGGGGCCGCAGCCCCAGACGGCCACGGTGTCGCCTTCCTCGATGTCGGCGTTCTCGGCCGCCATCCAGCCGGTGGGCAGGATGTCGGACAGGAACAGCACGTCGTCGTCGTCGAGACCGTCGGGAATGACGATCGGCCCGATGTCCGAGAACGGCACGCGGACGTATTCCGCCTGACCGCCGGGATAGCCGCCGGTGAGATGCGAATAGCCGAACAGCGCCGAGATGGAATGCCCGTAGAGGTTCTCGGTGACGTCCTGGTTCTCGACCGGGTTCGAGTTGTCGCAGGCGGAATAGAGCGTCTTCTGGCAGAAGAAGCACGACCCGCAGGAGATGGTGAAGGGCACGACGACGCGCTGACCCTTCTGCAGGGTGCTCTTCGGCCCGGTCTCGACCACGCGGCCCATGAATTCGTGGCCGATGATGTCGCCCGACATCATGCCGGGGATCACCCCGTCATAGAGGTGCAGGTCGGACCCGCAGATCGCCGTCGAGGTCACCTCGAGAATGGCGTCGCGGGGGTTGATGATTTCGGGGTCGGGGACGGTGTCGACGCGGACGTCGTGCTTGCCGTGCCAGGTGAGTGCGCGCATGGCCGATCTCCTCAGGCGGGGGTTTTGCGGTTGGCGGAGGTGGCGATCTCGCCCGTCTCCATCAGCATCTTGAGGCGCTTGAGCTCGCGCCGGCCCTGCAGGTGCGGTTCGGCCTGGAAGGCCTTGGCGACCCAGCGGCCGAGCTCGCCCATCGGGGGGACGTAGGCGACGATGGCCTCGATCTCGGTGCCGCGCTCGCCGGGGGCGTCGCAGAACAGGATCTTTCCCTCGGTGTCGATCTCCGAGTTCTCGGTCGAGCGCCAGGCGATCTCGGACTCGGGGCGGTCGGCGACAATGCGCGTCTCGAGATGCACGTCGTGGCCCATCGGGCCGGCGATGGTCCAGCGGGTCAGCTCTCCGTCCTGCTCGACGTGGCGCACGTTCTGCATGAAGCGCGGCAGGTTGGCGAAGTCGCGCCAGAAGGCGAAGACCTCGGCGCGGGGCTTGGCGATGGTGATCGCGCGGCCGACCACGGCGTAGCGGCCGAAGCGGGTCTGCCGCGCGGTGCGTCCGGGCGCGCTGTCGCCGGGGCGGTGCGGCACGCTGTTGCGCGTCTGCTGCTGGTAGAGAAACGTCAGCCCGACCACGCCGACGGTCGCCGCCGCCAGCAGGCCGAGGCTTTCGCCGCGGGATCGTCCTGGATTGTATCTCATGTCGGCCTCCGGTCCGTTGCTTCACGCCATCCGGGCGGGTGGCGGATGGTCGATGCACTGGGATAAGGGCGGGCGCGGCGCATTGTTCCGCCCGCCGCGGCGGAAGCGGGCGGGGTTTCGCCGGGTTTGCGGAGGGGCCGGGCGGTCAGAGCCCGCCGCGCACCGACCAGAGTTCGGGGAAGAGCTCGACCTCGAGCATCTTGCGCAGGTAGGTCACGCCGCTGGTGCCGCCGGTGCCGCGCTTGAAGCCGATCACGCGTTCCACGGTGGTCACATGGTTGAAGCGCCAGCGGCGGAAGTAATCCTCGAGATCGACCAGCTTCTCGGCCAGCTCGTACAGCGTCCAGTGCCGGGTCGTGTCGCTGTAGACGGCGTGCCAGGCGGCCTCGACAGCCGGCACGTGGGCGTGCGGCGCGCGCAGGCGGCGGGCCTCGTCGGGCAAGGTCGCGCCGGTGTCCTCGGCCAGGCAGTCGAGCGCCACGTGGTAGAGCGACGGGCGGTCGAGTTCGCGGACCAGCAGCGCGTGGGTTTCGGCGCGGTGTTCGTGCACGCGCATCATGTTCGGGTTGCGGTTGCCCAGCGCGAATTCGATCAGCCGGTACTGGTGCGACTGGAACCCCGAGGATCTGCCCAGCGCCTCTCGGAAGGTGGTGTAGTCGCTGGGCGTCATGGTGCGCAGCACGTCCCAGGCGGAATTGAGCTGCTCGAAGATGCGCGCGACGCGGCTCAGGATCTTGAACGCCGGCTGGTAGTCGCGGCGGGCCAGCGCGGCACGGGCGGCGCCGATCTCGTGCAGGGCGAGCTTCATCCACAGCTCGGACGTCTGGTGCTGGACGATGAACAGCATCTCGTCATGGGCGTCGGACAGCGGCGCCTGCGCGGTCAGGATCTTGTCGAGCCCGAGATAGTCGCCGTAGCTCATGTCGCGGTCGAACGCCATCTGCGCGCCGTCGGTGCCGGGATCGTAGGTGTCACTCATCGGGGATCACCGCCTCTGCCTCGATCTCGACCTTGTAGCCGCCGATCAGGCCCGCCACGACGACCAGCGTGTTGGCGGGCTTGATCGCGCCGAAGACGCGGCCGTGGGCGCGCGAGATCGCGTCGACGTCGGTCTCGTCGGTGATGTAGACGCGCGTGCGCACCACGTCCTCGGGGCGGGCGCCCAGCGCCGAGAGTGCCGCGAGGATCTTGTCGAGCGCGTAGGTCGTCTGCGCGCCGGCGTCGTCGGGCGCGACCACGCGGGACGCGCCGGCGGTGGCGGTGGTGCCCGAGACGAAGACCCGGTCCCCAACGCGCTGCGCGCGGGCGTACCCGGCGATCTCCTCCCATTCCGACCCGGTCAGGACGCGCGTGGCGCCGGGCCGCGCGGCGGGTTCGGCCGCGTGCGCGCGGGGGATCGCGTCGAGATGGTGCGACAGGTCGCCGGACGCGGTCAGGAAGGGCGGCGTGCGATACTCGTCGCCGCAATCGCCGGGGACCATCTTGGTCTGTGCGAAGGCCGCCTCGAGCGTCGCGCGGTCGGCATCGTCGAGCGTCAGGCCGAACAGGCGGGCGTTGTCGGCCATGTGCTCGGCCTCGCCCAGGCGGGCGCCGATGATCGTGGCGGCCACCGCGTCGTGGTCCAACACCCAGCGGGTGGCGACGTTCGAGACCGACACGCCATGCCTGTCGGCGACGGATTTCGTAGCGCGCAGGATGTGCTGGAAGGCGTCCCAGCCGCCGATCGTGTCGATGAAGCGGCGGTACTTCATCTTGGACCAGTCGCCGATCGCCGCCGGATCCGTTGCCTCCACCCATTTGTCGGACAGGAAGCCGCCGCACAGCGTGCCGTAGGCGAAGAGCTTCACGCCGGTCTCGCGGCTCAGCGCCGACAGCGCGCCCGCCGCGCGGCGGTCGACCAGCGAGAACGACACCTGGTTGGAGACCAGCGGCACGCCGTCCTTGAGTGCCACGCGCAGGTGGTCGGCGTCGAAGTTGGTCACGCCGATCTCGGCGATCAGGCCCTGTTCGCGCAGCTCGGCCAATTCGTGCAGCGCGTCGAGCCAGGCGGGGTGCTGGAAGCTCCACCAGTGGAATTGCAGCAGGTCGACGCGCTCGACGCCAAGCCGGTCGAGGCGGTCCTGCACACCGGCGCGGACGACCTCGGCAGTCATCGGGCCGGGCTTGGGGCACCACTTGGTGAAGGCCAGCGGGCGGGTGACGGCGGGCCGCGCCAGCAGGCGGCCGGCGATGATCTCGGCGCTGCCGTAATGGTCGGCCATATCGAACGTGTCGAAGCCCGCGTCCGCATAGGCGGCGAGGTCGTCGGCCGCGCGGTCGGGGTCGAGCGTGTCGCCGTCCTTTTCCATGTCGGCGACCTGCCACAGGCCGACCAGCGTCTGCGCGATGTCGAGGCGGCCCAGCCGGGTGCGTTCGGGACGGGGCGTGTCAAGCATGGCGGGCGGCCTCTTCGATGCGGTGGGACAGGACGGCGAAGCTGCGCTCGATATCGCGGGTCAGGGCGGCGACGGCGGCGTCGGCATCGCCCGCGCGCAGGGCGGCGACGATCTCGTGGTGGTGGCGGTGCTCTTCGAGCTGCAGCGCCGATTGCTCGCGGATCACGAGGTTGAGATAGGCGCCGTACTGCATCCACAGCGCCTCGATCAGCGGCAGCAGGACGGGCGAGGCGGACAGGGAATAGAGCGCGAAGTGGAAAGCGTAGTTGCGTTCGAGATCGGGGCGCAGGGGGCTGGTCTCGGCCTCGGTCAGCAGGGCGTCGAGCGCGTCGATGTCGCCGTCGCCGGCGCGCGCCATCGCCGCGCGCAGCGTCAGCGATTCCAGCGCCAGCCGCGCGGCCTTGAGGTCCGAGATCCGCCGCGCGTCGAAGGGCGGCACCATCAGCGTGCGCGACGGCGTGTCGATCAGCGCGCCCTCGGCCACTAGCCGGCGCACGGCCTCGCGCACCGGGGTCATGGAACAGCCCAGCTGGTCGGCGAGGTCGCGCAGGCTGAGCACGTCGCCGGGTGCGAATTCGCCGCGGGTGAAGGCGCCCTTGAGCGCGTCGTAGACCGTTTCGCGCAGCTTCGACTGGTCGATCCGGGCAAGCCTCGGCTGGTTCATGGGCACTCTCCCTGCCCGGTCGCGGGCGGTTCGAGAAAAAGTTTGACACGCGGGATGCGTTTTACACAACATCAAATATCACAGATCAAAGGTTTCGCGATGACGGCAACGGATGACGGCTTCTGGCTCTACGATCTGCGGATCGAGACCGTGCTCGATGGCCGCACGCCCGTCTGCCGGCATGTCGAAGGCGAGTTCTTTCGCATGCAGGGCGAGAACCTGGTGTTCGAGGCGGGCGCGAAGGTGTCGGCCTATGCCCTGGCGGCGATCCTGCCGCTGCTGCCCGCGAAGCAGCGCATGACAGACGCCAACGACTGGATGTCCACGGACGCCGAGATCGCCTGCCCCGATCCGCATTGCGGCGGGCGCTTCCGCATCGTGCGCGAGGGCAAGCGCCGGTTCAGCCATGCCGAGACGACCGGCCTGCCCGACAGCCGCACCACCCCCTATTGGAAGGAAGACACCGCATGAGCGTCGCCACCACCGACCTGCGCCCCGGCCACACGATCAGCCGCGTGATCCGCGGCGGCTGGCAGCTGGCCGGCGATCACGGCGCGGTCGACCGGGCCGAGGCGATCGCCGACATGGAGGAGTTCGTCGACGCCGGCATCACTACCTTCGACTGCGCCGACATCTACACCGGCGTCGAGGAGATGATCGGCGACTTCATCGCCGACCTGCG
>NZ_JBELMH010000014.1:44528-53246 GCF_042096055.1 Citreimonas sp.
GGGATCGACCTGGTGTCGACGCAGGTGCAGTATTCCGTGCTCGACCGCCGGCCGGCGCTGGGGCTGACCGACTGGGCCGCGGCGCACGACCTTCGGCTGCTGTGCTACGGCACGCTGGCGGGCGGGTTCCTGACCGAAAGCTGGCTGGGCAAGCCGGACCCGGGTTTCGCCTTCGAGAACCGCAGCCTGGTGAAGTACCGCCTCATCATCGACGAGTTCGGGCCTTGGGCGCTGTTCCAGGAGCTGCTGGAGACGCTGAAGGCTGTGGGCGACCGGCACGGCGTGTCGCTGTCCTCGGTCGCAACGGCCTGGGTGCTGGACCAGCCGCAGGTGGCCGCCGCCATCGTCGGCGCGCGCTACGCCCGCCACCTGCCCAAGACGCTGCAGGTCTTCGACGCCGCGCTGTGCGAGGCCGATCACGCCGAGATCGGCGCGGTGATCGCCCGCGCCGCGGGGCCGAACGGGCCTGTGTTCGGGCTGGAGGGCGACCGCACCAGCCGGCACGGGCGCATCATGAAATACAACCTCAACACCAACCCGAACGACGCCGTGCTGGGCACCGCCACATGACCGATGTGCTGCTGCAGACGCAGGGCCTGACGCGCAGCTTCGGCCCGATGAAGGCCGTGGACGCGGTGTCGATCGCCGTGCGGCGCGGCACGATCACCGGGCTGATCGGCCCCAACGGCGCGGGCAAGTCGACGCTGTTCAACCTGCTGACCGGCACGCTGGCGCCCGACGGGGGCACCGTCATGCTGGGCGGTACGGACGTGACCGGGTTGTCGCCCGACCGGCTGTTCGCGCGCGGCCTCGGCCGGACCTTCCAGATCCCCCGTCCCTTTGCGCGGATGTCGGTGCTGGAGAACGTGATGCTCGCCCCGCTACGCCAGACCGGCGAGCGGTTGTGGGGCCCGTTCCTGCGCCCCGGCGCGGTGCGCGACGACGAGGCGCGCATCCGCGCCCGCGCGCTCGAGGTGCTGGACTTCGTGACGCTGGCGCCGTTGGCCGATCATCCGGCGGGCAAGATCTCGGGCGGGCAGATGAAGCTGCTGGAGCTGGCGCGCGTGCTGATGGGCGACCCCGAGATCATCCTGCTGGACGAGCCGGCGGCGGGCGTGAACCCGACGCTGACCGGCACGCTGATCGGCAAGATCGAAGAGCTCAACCGGATGGGCAAGACCTTCGTCATCATCGAGCACGACATGGATTTCATCATGCGCCACTGCGACCCGATCATCGCACTGGCCGAGGGGCTCGTGGTGTTCGAGGGCACCGCGGCCGAGGCGCAGGCGAACCCCGTGCTGCTCGAGGCCTATCTGGGGACGATGGCGCATGGCTGAGCCGATCCTGTCCTGCGGCGCGGTCACCGCCGGCTACGTGCGCGACCTGCCGATCCTGCATGGCGTCGACCTTGTGGCGCATCGGGCCACCGTCACCACGATCATCGGGCCGAACGGCGCGGGCAAGTCGACGCTGATCAAGGCGATCGCCGGGCTGGTGCCGGTCAGCGCCGGCACGATCCGCCTGGACGGCGCCGAGATCACCAACATCCGCCCCGACCGGATGTCGGCGGCGGGGGTGGCCTACGTGCCGCAGAACGACAACATCTTCCGCACGCTGACCATCCGCGAGAACCTCGGCCTTGCCCTGCGCAAGGCGGGCGCGCGGCGCGAGGCGCTGTTCGAGCGGCTGATGGAGCAGTTCCCGGCGCTGAAGCCCAAGCTCGACGACAAGGCGGGCTCGCTTTCCGGCGGGCAGCGGCAGTTCCTGGCGGTGGCGAACGCGCTGGCGCTCGAGCCGCGGCTGATCCTGATGGACGAGCCGTCGGCCGGGCTGTCGCCTCGTGCGGCCGAGGAGGTGCTGGCGATGGCGCGCGGCCTGACCGAGACCGGCGTGACGATCCTGCTGGTCGAGCAGAACGTGACGCAGGCGCTGCGCCTGTCGGACCATTGCTACATCCTGGCCGAGGGGCGCAACCAGGTCGACGGCAAGGCGGCCACGCTGATGGGCGACCGGGTCGTGGCCGATATCTACCTGGGCGGCAAGCGGATGAGGGCGGGCGCATGATCCAGCATCTGGTCGACGGCGTGCTGGTGGGCGCGATCTACGCGCTGGGGGCAATCGGCCTGACCATGGTGATGCACATGCTGCGCTTCGCCAATTTCAGCCATGCCGAGCTGCTGTCGGTAGGCGCCTACGCGGCTTTGGTCTTCGACAAGCTGTTCGGCGCGCTGGCGCCGGTGCTGACCACCAAGATCGGGCCGCTGTCGATGTCCTTCGCGCTGGCGCTATCGGTGCTGGTGTCGATGGCGATCACCGCCGCGACCGCCGTGCTGATCGACAAGCTGGTGTTCAAGCGCATCCGCGAGCGCGGCGAGGAGCTGTCGATGGTCTTCGCCTCGTTCGGGGTGGCGCTGATCGTGCGCAACCTCATCGGGCTGAGCTTCGGGCTGGGCACGACGCTGTACAGCCCCGACATCCCCTTCGCCATGCTGCTGAGCACCGACCCGCTGATCCTGGTGCGGCCCGACCAGATCTTTACCCTGTCGGCGGCCCTGCTGCTGATGGTGGTGCTGCATCTGGTGCTGTCGCGCACCACCTTCGGCTACGCGCTGCGCGCGGTGGCCGAGAACGCGAGCCTGGCACAGGTGGCCGGCGTGAACCTGCGGCAGGTCGTGATCGCCGTGTGGGTTATCGGCGGCGCGCTGGCGGCGGCGGCGGGCGTGTTCTACGCGCTCACGAACCAGATCACGCCGATGATCGGCCGCGACCTGCTGATGCCGGTCTTCGCGGCCACCATCGTGGGCGGGATCGGGTCGATCTACGGCGCGGCCCTAGGCGGCTTCCTCGTGGGGCTGGCGGCGAACCTGGCGCTGGTGGTGCTGCCCTCGGGCTACGCGCCGTCGATGCCGTTCCTGATCATCCTCGCGGTGCTGACCCTGCGCCCGCACGGCCTGCTGGGAGTGGCGCGCGCATGATCGGCCTGATCTCGTACCTGGTGTTCTTCGCAACCGTGGCGTCGATCCTGTCGATCGCGGTGCTGGGGCTGAACCTGCAATGGGGCAACACTGGCCTGTTCAACGGCGGGGTGGCCGCGTTCTTCGGCGCCGGCGCCTACGGCACGCTGATGCTGGGCGGCACGCCGCAGGCGGGGCACCTGGGCGGCTTCGGCCTGCCCTACCCGCTGGCGCTGGCCGGCGGCATGGCGGCGGCGGGCGTGCTGGCGTGGCTGGTGGGCCGCCTGACGCTGCGGCTGCGGCACGACTACCTCGCGATCGCGACCTTCGGCGTCGCGGTGACCTTCGAGAACGTCATGCGCAACGCCGAGTGGCTGTCGGGCGGCGCGCGCGGCCTGCGCGGGTTCGAGCGTCCGCTGCAGGATCTCTTCGTCTCGCCGCTGGCCTACAACGCCGCGTTCCTGCTGTGCGTCGTGGTGCTGCTGGCGGCCACCTACGCGTTCCTGCAGCGGCTGGTCGCCTCGCCCTTCGGGCGCCTGCTGCGCGCCATCCGCGAGGACGAGGACGCCGCGCAATCGCTGGGCAAGTCGCCCACGCGGGTGCGGCTGGTGTCGTTCGTCACAGGCTCGGTCATCATGGGGCTGGCGGGCGGGCTTTACGGCACGTTCTACGCCTTCGTCAGCCCGCAGGACGTGCTGCCGATCCTGACCTTCCAGATCTGGGCGATGCTGATCGTGGGCGGCGCGGGCAACAACCGCGGCGCGATCCTGGGCGCGTTCCTGATCTGGGGCGCCTGGACCGCCAGCGGCTGGGCGCTGTCGCGCTACGCGCCGATCGAGGCGCAGATCTATGCCGGTTCGATCCAGTATGTTCTGATCGGATCGGTGATCGTGGGCATGCTTCTGTGGCGTCCGCAGGGGCTGTTTCCGGAACGGCTGGTGGTGTCGCAGCGGGGCCGCGCCCCCCTACCCGCCGCGGCCGAATGAAAAACAAGACCAACCAACAGGGAGTACCGACATGACGAACACAAGGACCAAGCTGCGCGCCGGCGCGGCGCTGGCGCTGGCGCTGGGGGCCGGCACGTTTGCCACCGCCGCGGCGGCGCAGGATTGCACGACCAAGGTGGGCGCCGTGCTGCCCACGTCGGTCGACTGGGGCCGGCCGATCGCCGAGACGGCGCAATGGGTCGTCGACCAGGTCAACGAGGCCGGCGGCGTGAACGACTGCCCGGTCGAGATGATCCTGCGCGACACGCAGGTCGATCCCAAGGTCGGCGTCGACGCGGCCAAGGCGCTGGTCGACCTCGACGGCGTGCAGCTGCTGATCGGCGCGGTGTCGTCAGGCGTGTCGCTGCCCATCCTGACCTCGGTCACGGTGCCGGCGGGGGTCATGCAGATCTCGTGCTGCACGTCGTCGACCGCGCTGACGGACCTCGCCAGGGAAGGCAAGACCGAGGGGCTGTGGTTCCGCACCTTCGCCACCAGCGGCGTGCAGGCCGCGGTGGGCGCCAAGGTCGCACAGGACCAAGGCTGGGAAAAGGTCGCCGTGTTCTACAAGAACGACGACTGGGGCCAGGACATCGGCAGCCTCGTGGCGCAGAACCTCGAGGCGATGGGTATCGAGGTGACCGCGCAGGTGGCGATCAACGACGGCCAGCCCAGCTATCGCGCCGAGGCGGCCAGCGCGCTGTCCGGGCAGCCCGACGCGATCTACATGGCGCTGTACCCCAACGAGGGCACCGCGACGGCGCGCGAATGGCTGGCCTTGGGCGGCACGCAGAACATGATCCTCGCGAACTCGCTCAAGTCCGAGGAATTCCGCGAGAACGTCGGGATGCAGTACCTGGAGAACGCCTGGGGCACGGACACGGCGTCGCCCCGCGCGGACAGCGCCACGGCCTTCGTCGACGCCTACGAGGCGCGCTTCGACGGGCCGCCGAACGGGCCGGGCCTGGCCAACAGCTACGACGCGACGATGATCGGGCTGATGGCGATGGAGGCCGCGGGCGAAGGGGCCACCGGCGCCGAGATCGCCGCCGCCGTGCCGCGCGTCACCGACCCCGAGGGCACGCCGGTGACCGCCGACGCCGCGGGCTTTGCCCAGGCCGCCGAGATCTTCGCCGAAGGCGGCACCGTCATGTACCAGGGCGCCACGGGCAACGTGCGCTTCGACCAGTACGGCGACGTGTCCGCCCCGGCGGTGATCTGGCAGTTCACCGAGGACGGGATCGAGGAGGTCGAGTACCTGTCGCTGGAGGACGTGAACGCCTTCATGGCGTCGCTGCAGGACTGAGACCGGTTCGAGAAGAGACGACCCGCGGGGCGCCCTGCCCCGCGGTTTTTTCGTGCCTGCATCCGCGCCGGTGCGCGCGATGCCTAGTCGGATCCGCCGGCCGGTTTAAGGTTCTCCATCTTCACCGGCGTGCCCCGCGACACGGGCTCGATCACCCGCTGCCCGATGACCTCGTCCAAGCGCTTCGGCGCGGCGCCGTAGCCCGGGCGCACGCTGCGCACGGCCTCGGCCGAGACCGTGCCGCCGGCAGGGATGTCCTGCACGAAATAGAGCGACCGGCGGAACTTCATGTTCTCGCGCTCGCTCGACTTGCGGCCGTAATCGATCGAACCGCGCGCTTCCCACGCCGTCCTGCAGGCCGAGCACAGGGCCGCGAATTCCGCCGGTTCCAGCGAGAAGCTGTCGTCGGGCCCGCCGCCCGAGCGGTCGAGCGTGAAGTGCTTCTCGATCATGCAGGCGCCCAGCGCGACCGAGGCGATGGCGGTCGTGTTGTCAAGCGTGTGGTCCGACAGGCCCACCGGCACGTCGAAGCGCCGCGCCATGTCCGCCATCGTCAGCAGGTTGTAGTCGCCGGCGGGCGCCGGGTAGCCCGAGACGCAGTGCAGCACGACCAGCTGTTCGCACCCGGCACCGCGCGCGGCGCCGATGGCCTCTTCGATCTCTTCGGCGTCGGCCATGCCGGTCGAGATGATCATCGGCTTGCCCTGCGCCGCGACGGTGCGGATCAGCGGCAGGTCGACCGCCTCGAAGCTGGCGATCTTGTAGGCCGGCGCATCGAGCCCGGCCAGCAGCTCGACCGCCGTCGGATCGAACGGGGACGAGAAGATCGTCAGCCCCTGCGCGCGGGCATGCTCGAACAGACGCGGGTGCCAGTCCCACGGAGTGTGCGCCCATTCGTAGAGGTCGTAGAGCGTCCGGCCGGCCCAGAGCCCTTCCCTGATCTGAAAGTCCGGCAGCGCCGAATCCAGCGTGATCGTGTCCGGCCGGTAGGTCTGGATCTTGACCGCGTCCGCACCGGCCGCCTTCGCCGCGTCGATGATGCGCAAGGCCTGATCCAGGCTGCCGTTGTGGTTGGCCGAAAGCTCGGCAATGACATAGGGGGGACAGTCCCAGCCGATGGCCCGGCCATCAATCTCGATCGTCATCTTGGTCCTCTTCGGTCTTTGCAGGAGCGATCTTCGTCAGGGTCACGGCGTACCTGTACCCCCGGAGGTCGACATAGGCAGGGTATCGCACCGGGTCGGACACCCTGAGAAGGTCGAATTGGTCTTCGATCGTCGCGGCCGGGTCCAGGCGGCTGTCCTCGGGCCTGCGGCGCGGATACCACGTCGCCCCTTCGGACAGTTGCGGCGTGGGTTCGTGGCCCGCCGCGATCAGGCGCAGGGCTTCGTCCATCAGCGCGATCTCGGCATCGAAGAGGCACGCGCTGATCTCGGCGAAGGTCGCGTGGGTCGGGATGCGGAAGCTTCGCTTGGCCCATATTGCGCCGGAATCGACCGGGTCGTCGGCCTCCAGCAGGCTCAGGACCATCTCCTCGCGCCCTTCGAGGATCTGCCACACCAGCGGGCTCCAGCCGCGGCCTTCGGGAAGGTCCGAAGCGTGCAGGACCAGGCAGGTCTCGTAGAGCGCGCGCCGCTTCGCTCCGATCAGTTGGCTGCAGGAAACGAGGAACAAGACCGTTCCGCCGTCGGCATCCGCGACGTCGTGCAGGATCCTGATCGGTTCAGGCCGGGCGTCGGCCCAGCGCCGCAACCAGTCCATGACCGGGTGGTCCGGGTCCGAACAAATGATGTCGATCCTCATGCGGACGCTCCCTCGGTCCCGGTGAACAGCGCCCTGGCGATCCGGTCTCCGCCTTCGCCGTCGCAGATGCCTGCGGCCGCGGTCGCCATCCGCAGAAGTTGGTCGTCGCGGCCGCGATCGCTCAGCCAGCCTGTCAGCCGCCCGCCCCATTCGGCGTCCGAGAGGTCGCCCAGCAGGTAGGCCGCGCCGCTGTCATGCAGGGCCGCGGCGGCCGGGCGCTGGTTTTTGGCGATGGTCAGCAGCAGGCTGGGCAGGCCCAGCGCACACCGCTCCCACGTGGTGCCGCCGACGGCGCCGATTGCGAGGTCCGCGCGCACCATGCGCCGGGCCATGTCGTCGACATCGACCGAGACCTCGACCGGCATGGGCATCGCGGCGGCCTGCGCGCGCACCGCCGCGATCGCCGGAGCGCGGCTGCCGAGAATCACGTCGACCTGCACGTGGTCGAGGCCCGGCACCCCCGCCAGCACGTCGAGCACGGCGCCGGTCGCGTTGGGTTCATCCACGCCGCCCATCGAGACCATGATCCGCCGCAGGGCGCCGTCTGTCCGGCGGGCCAGCGCATCGGGCCGCAGCGCGGCGAATTCCGGGCGAAGGACGGCGTAGCGGGGCCCGGTCAGGACCCGCGCGCCCTCGGGCACGAGCGCGGCATAGTCCCACGGTCCGCGGCCGAGGTTCTGGTCCAGCAGCAGATCGCAGGCATGCGGGCGGTCGGCGAGGTCGTCCCAGGCAAGGATGCGCCCGACATGGCCGGCCAGGACCCGCTCCCACCGTTCATCGAAGGCGTAGTGATCGACGACCAGCCAGTCCGGGCGGAACGATTCGATTGCCGCGGCGGTGGCGCGGGCGTCCTCGGTCCAGGCGACGCCTGCCCAGGCGGCGTGTGCCGGATCGTCGGCGTCCGGGGCGAAGGATCCGTCCGGTGCGGGCAGCAGCACGGTGTCGAAGCCGGCGGCCCCGATCCGCGCCGCCAGATGGCCCGGCTGCGCGCGGGTGACGAAACGCACGGCGTGCCCGGCCTCGCGCACCGTCTCGGCCAGGGTGAGGCATCGCATGACGTGGCCGGTGCCGATGGTCAGCGAGGCGTCGGCGCGGAATGCGATCCTAGCCATCGCGGGCTTCTTCGGCCTCGGCCGCGCGGATCGCCTGCATCATGTATTCGGCGCGGCGCCAGTCCTCGTCCGTGTCGATGTCCTGCACGCGGTGGCGCGGGATCGAGACGCCCAGCGCGCCCGCGTCGAACACGCCGCGCTGCGCGGTCCAGGTTTCGGCGCGAGCCCAGTAGAACTGGCCCGCGTCGTGCCAGGCCTCTTCCAGGTCCTGGCTGCGGGTCTGCATCGTCGACGGATCGAACATGGCCACGGCACCGGTATCGTCGCGGCGCAGGGCGCGCTGGATCGGGAACGGAAAGGTCGTCACCGAAAGCGCGTAGGTGGTGCCGGGCCGGTCGAGCGCGGCGCGCCCCGCGGACAGGTCCGCAGCCCGCACGAAGGGCGCGGTGGCGTAGAGACAGCAGACCGGTTCGGACGGGTCGAGGGCGAGCCGCGCGCAGGCATCGGCGATCACCGGTACGGTGGGGGTATGGTCGTCGGCCAGCGCGGCGTCACGCATGAACGGCACCTCGGCGCCCTGCGCCCGAGCCACCTCGGCGATCGCGGGATCGTCG
>NZ_JBELMH010000015.1:0-11824 GCF_042096055.1 Citreimonas sp.
GGCCGAAGCACCGCGAAGCCGATCAGCCCCAGCCCGATCGCGTTGAGAAACCCCGAGAAAAGCTTCACCCGCTCGTTGTGCACCACGATGTCGTCGCGCAGGCGGGTCATGGGCGGGCTCCCTCGGGTCGGGTCATGCGGCGGCTTTCGGGGCCGTTCGCGGGCGCAGGACGTGGCGACTTTTTGGGCATCCGGACCGCGAGCCGGGGGGGCGGACATATCGAGATCCGGCCGCCCCGCCGGTGCCGTTCATGAACGAATGGTAAATCCGTCTCTGTAACCCATTGATATTCCGTGGCCGCCGGCCTGTCCCATCGTGGGACACCCCTTACAGGCCCAGCTTGGCCGTCACGATCTCGTTCACCGCCTTGGGGTTGGCCTTGCCGCCCGTCGCCTTCATCACCTGGCCCACGAACCAGCCCGCGAGCTTGGGGTTCGCCTGCGCCTTCTCGACCTGGGCGGGGTTGGCGGCGATGATCTCGTCCACCGCGGCCTCGATCGCGCCGGTGTCGGTGACCTGCTTCATCCCCCGATCCTCGACGATCTGCTCGGGATCGCCGCCCTCGGTGTAGACGATCTCGAACAGGTCCTTGGCGATCTTGCCCGAAATCGCGTCGGACTTGATCAGCCGCACGATGGCGCCCAGCTGCGCGGGGCTGACGGGGCTGTCCTCGATCCCGCGGTCGTCCTTGTTCAGGCGGCCGAAGAGCTCGTTGATGACCCAGTTCGCCACCAGCTTGCCGTCGCCGCCCTCGGCCACCGCGCGCTCGAACCACGCGGCGTTGCCCACGTCGGCGGTCAGCACGTTGGCGTCGTATTCCGACAGGCCGAATTCGGTGACGAAGCGCGCCTTCTTCTCGTCCGGCAGCTCGGGCAGGGTGGCCTTGATGTCGTCGACCCAGGCCTGCTCGATCTCCAAAGGCAGCAGGTCAGGGTCGGGGAAGTAGCGGTAGTCATGCGCCTCTTCCTTCGACCGCATGGACCGCGTCTCGCCCTTGTCGGGATCGTAGAGGCGAGTTTCCTGCACGATCTCGCCGCCCGCTTCCAGGATGCCGATCTGGCGCCGCGCCTCGTAGTCGATCGCCTGCTGGATGAACCGCATCGAGTTCATGTTCTTGATCTCGCAGCGCGTGCCGAGGTGGGCGAAATCCTGCGTCTCCTGGTACTTCTCGTACTGGCCCGGTCGGCAAACCGAAACGTTCACGTCCGCGCGCAGGTTGCCGTTCTGCATGTTGCCGTCGCAGGTCCCGAGATAGCGCAGGATCTGGCGCAGCTTGGTGACGTAGGCGGCGGCCTCTTCCGGCCCGCGAATGTCAGGCCGACTGACGATCTCCATCAGCGCGACGCCCGTGCGGTTGAGGTCGACGAAGCTCATCGCCGGGTCCATGTCGTGGATCGACTTGCCGGCGTCCTGCTCGACGTGGATGCGCTCGATCCGCACCAGCCGCGCGATGCCCGGCTCCATGTCCACCAGGATCTCGCCCTCGCCCACCAGCGGGTGGTAGAGCTGCGAAATCTGGTAGCCCTGCGGCAGGTCGGGGTAGAAATAGTTCTTCCGGTCGAAGGCGCTCACCAGGTTGATCTGCGCCTTGAGGCCCAGACCCGTGCGCACGGCCTGTTCGATGCAGAACTCGTTGATGACGGGCAGCATGCCGGGCATCGCGGAATCGACGAAGGACACGTTGGAATTCGGCTCGGCCCCGAACTGCGTCGAAGCGCCCGAGAACAGCTTGGCCTTGCTCGCGACCTGGGCGTGGACCTCCATCCCGATCACCAGTTCCCAGTCGTGCTTGGCCCCGGCGATCACCTTGGGCTTGGGCGTCTCGTAGGTCAGGTCCAGCATGGCGCGCTCCTCGGGCGGTCGTTTGCGGGGGTTCTAGGCCAGCGGCGCAGGCCGGGCAAGTGGCCGCGCGGCTCTGGCGGCTTGCGCCGGCCCTGGTTTCGGGCGAGGCTGTGCCGCCATGATGCCGCGTCCGATCAGATCCCTGCCGCTCGTGCTGTCGCTGTGCCTGTTCGGCGGCGTGGCGCCGGCGCAGACGGTGCCGCCCGCCGCGCAGACCGCCCTTCCGGCCACCGAGCCCGCCGAGGGCGGCGTGACCACCTCGGAAGCGGCGGTGGCGCAATCGCCGCGCCCGGTGCCGCGGCCCTTCGTGATTCCGCCTGCGCGCTGGGACGAAACGGGCGCGCCGCGCAGCTGGACCATGGCCGTGCTCCAGGGCCTGCGCGGCCATGCCCGCGCGCTACCGGCCATGGTGCCCGCCGACATCAATGCCTGGTGCCCGGGCTACCGCGGCGCAGATCTCGCCGGGCGCGAGGCGTTCTGGGTCGGGCTGATCTCGTCGCTGGCCTGGCACGAAAGCACGCATCGCCCGAACGCCGTGGGCGGCGGCGGGCAGTGGTACGGGCTGGTGCAGATCTACCCGCCGACGGCGCGGCTCTACGATTGTCAGGCTCAAAGCGGCGAGGCGCTGAAGGATCCCGGGCGCAACTTGTCCTGCGCCCTGCGCATCATGGCGCGCACGGTGCCGCGCGACGGCGTGGTCAGCGAGGGCATGCGCGGCGTCGCGGCCGATTGGGGGCCGTTCCATTCGTCGAGCAAGCGCGCGGACATGCGCGACTGGGTGCGCCGGCAGCCGTATTGCCGGGGGCTCGCGCGGTCGCTGCGCCCGAAACTGCGCCCTTTCGAGCAGCAGGGGCCGACGCTTGAGGCCATGGATGAGGTGGAAGCCGAAACGCCGGTGTTCGCGGACGGGGACGCCGAAACGCCGGTGTCCGCACAGCCGTAAGCAGCGGGCCGCGACTTGGCGGAAAATTCAGGATCGGGCGACGCGCGTCAGTACGCCTTGAGCCAGCTCGGCTTGCGCGTCGCGTCCACCAGCGAGACCGCCGGCGCCTTGTCGCCCCCCAGCGCCAGCGTCGCCCGGCGCAGGATCTCGATCCCGTCCTCGGAGCGCGCGGGCAGGGCCGAGGGCGAGATCGGCTCGCCCACCGTGACGCGATAGGGCTGGCGCGCCTTGTTCAGCGTCTCGTGGAACAGCGTGATGTCGCGCAGCGTCGGGTGGATCAGGTCGAACAGGTAGAACAGGATCGAGTTGCGCGCCCGGATGTGGATCGGGATCACCGGCAGGTCGAACTTGCGCGCGATCATCGCGGCCGACGGCATCCAGGGCCGTTCGTGCAGGCTCAGCCCCTCGCGCTTGGCCAGCCGCCCCGAGGGGAAGATCACGCCCAGGCGGCCTTCCTCGACAGCGCGCCGGGTATAGGCCATCGTCTCGCGCGTCTTGGCATGCGTGCGCTTTTCCGGGCGCCATTCGACCGGGGCGATCATCGTCTCCATCTGCGGCAGCACGCGCAGGATGTCATGGTTCGCGAAGTAATACGCATCGGGCCGCACCTCGCGCAGGAGGTGGTGCAGGATGATGCCGTCGGCGATGCCGCTGGGATGGTTCGCGACGACCAGCGCGGCCCCCCTCCTGGGTAGGTGGCGCAGGCCGGTGATCTCTACGTCGCGGGCCAGAAGCTCGCCCATGGTGCGCATGATGTCGGGCGCCGGCATGTCGCTGACCGCCCGGCCGATGGCCAGCGTCTTCTCGTAGCCCAGCATCCGGTTGAGGATCGACCGCGCGGCGCCGACGCCGGCCCTGTTCGAGAACAGCCAGGGCGCGCGCTCTTCGATCAGCGGGTCGATGCGGTCTTTCATGCGCTCACCTTGAACATCAACTGGTAACGCGTCCGTGACGGTTCCGGTTCCCTATCTAACACGCTGGCGCCCCGGGTCCAGCGCGGCGCGTCGCGAGCGCTGCAACCGGTGATTGACCGCTCATGACAGGATCCGGCCGATCATCTCGGCGGTGTCGCGCGACAGACCGTCGCGGGCGGCGATGCGTTCGAGTTCGGCCTTCATCAGCGCCTGGCGGTCGGAATCGTAACGCCGCCAGGTCTGGAACGCGCTGCACATCCGCGCCGTGGTCTGCGGGTTGAGCGGGTCGAGCTTGATCAGCCAGTCGGCCAGCAGACGGTAGCCCGCGCCGTCCTTGCGGTGGAACCCGGCGTGGTTCATCGCGAGCGCCCCCAGCACCGCGCGGAAGCGGTTGGGGTTCTTCCAGTCGAAGGCGGGGTGTCGGGTGAGCCGTTCGGCCACGTCGGCGGCCTCGGCCGGGCCCGCGGCGGCGACCTGAAGGCCGAACCACTTGTCCATGACTAGCCGGTCGTCCTGCCACTGGTCGTGGAAGACACCCAGCGCGAGGTCGGCGGCGCCCGCGCGGATCAGGCAGGTCAGCGCCGTCAGGTGCAGCGTCATGTTGTCGGCCGCCTCGAACTGCGCCTTCGCCGCCGCGCCGCCATCCAGCCGCGAGCGCAGTGCCAGCACCGCGCCGCCGAGCGCGCGCCTGCCGGATTGCTCGGCATCCGGCGCGTAGGGCGCGTCGACCCGCGCCTGAGCGGCGAGGGCGTCGAGCATCGGCTCGAACCGCTGCGCCAGGGCGTCGGCCATCGCCTCGGTCGCGACGTAGATCACATCCGGGTCGGGCGTCGCGCCCTTTTCGTGCAGCACCTGCGCCAGTTCGGATTGCGACGGTAGCCCCAGCATCAGCGCGCGGAAAGCGGGATCGAGCGTGTCGTCCCGCAGCACACGCCCCAGCGCGTCGATCCAAGCCATGTCCGGCGCGGCGCCGTCGCGGATCATCGCCAGCAGCGCCTCGCGCGCCAGGCTGCGCGACGACTCCCAGCGGTTGAACGGGTCGGTGTCGTGCGCGAGCAGGAAGGCGCGTTCCTCGGCCGGCACCTCGCGGTCCAGCACCACCGGCGCCGAGAAACCGCGCAGGATCGACGGGACGGGGCGGGCCGAAAGCCCCTCGAAGGTGAAGCTCTGCCGCCCCTCGGTCATCTCGAGTATACGCGTCGGGACCACTTCGTCGCCGTTCGGCGACAGCAGGCCCACGGCGATCGGGATGACCTGCGGGGCCTTGTCGGGCTGCCCCGGCGTGGGCTTTGTCACCTGCGTGAAGGTCAGCGTGTAGGTGCCGTCCTGCCAATCCTCGTCGACCGACAGGCGGGGCGTGCCGGCCTGGCTGTACCAGCGCTTGAACTGCGACAGGTCGCGGCCGGTGGCGTCCTCGAAGACCTGCAGCCAGTCCTCGATCGTCGCCGCGTCGCCGTCATGCCGGTCGAAGTAGAGGTCGAGCGCCTTGGCGTAGGCCTCGTCGCCCACGAGCCGCTTGAGCATGCCGATCACCTCGGCGCCCTTCTCGTAGACCGTGGCGGTGTAGAAGTTGTTGATCTCCTGGAAGCTTTCCGGCCGCACGGGGTGCGACAGCGGGCCCTGGTCCTCGGGGAACTGGCGCGCGCGCAGCTGCGCCACGTCCTCGATCCGCTTCACCGCCGCGCTGCGCAGGTCGGAGGTGAACTGTTGGTCGCGGAAGACGGTCAGGCCTTCCTTCAGACACAGCTGGAACCAGTCGCGGCAGGTGATCCGGTTGCCGGTCCAGTTGTGGAAGTACTCGTGCGCGATGATCGACTCGATCCGCTCGAAATTCGCGTCCGTCGCGGTCTCCGGTGACGCAAGAACAGCGGCGGAATTGAAGATGTTCAGCCCCTTGTTTTCCATTGCGCCCATGTTGAAATCGTCCACCGCGACGATGTTGAACAAGTCGAGGTCGTATTCCCGGCCATAGACGTCCTCGTCCCAGGTCATGGATTTCTTGAGCGCCTCCATGCCCCAGGCGCATTTGCCCTCGTCGCCGGGACGGACCCAGATGTTGAGTTCGACGTCGCGGCCCGACCGGGTGGTGAAGCGGTCCGGGTGGTTGCGCAGGTCGCCCGCCACCAGCGCGAACAGGTAAGCCGGCTTCGGCCACGGGTCGTGCCATTCGGCCCAGCCGTCGCCGGACCCGGCCGGGTTGCCGTTCGACAGCAGCACCGGCATGTCGCTTTCGATCCGCACGGTGAAGGTCGCCATCACGTCGGGCCGGTCGGGATAGTAGGTGATCTTGCGAAAGCCCTCGGCCTCGCACTGCGTGCAGTACATGCCGCCGGACATGTAGAGACCTTCCAGCGCGGTGTTCGACGCCGGCGCGATCTCGACCTCGGCCTCCCAGGTGAACGCGCCGGCGGGGACGGCGCAGCGCAGGCCCTGCGGCGTAATCTCGGGCGTGACCTCGGCGCCGTCGATGCTGGCGCGCAGCAGGGTAACATCCTCGCCGTGCAGGAAGAAGTCCTGCGCCGGGGCGTCCGGGTTGGGCGCGAAGCGGATGCGCGAGGTCACGCGGGTCGCCTCGGGCGCAAGTTTGAAGGCCAGCGACACATCCTCGATCCGCCAGCCGAAGGGTTTGTAATCACGAAGATAAACGGTCTGCGGCGCGGCGTCCTTCATGGGGTCCCCCGGGGCGTTTGATGGAACGGGTCGTCGTCCTAGACTGTTATTCCGACAACAAGGCGGTCGCAATGGGCGGCCGCCGGAACCACAGGAGCATTCATGTCCCCTCCCGATACCAACACCAAGAAGCAGGCGAAGCAACACAAGCCCGCGTTGGGCGGGATGTGGCTGGGCCTTGGCTTTGTCGCATTGCTGTTCGTCGGCTACATCATCTACGAGATCGCACAGGGCGAAGACCCCGAAGGCGCGGACACGCAGATCCAGCCGGGCGTCGATACCGAGGTCGTCCCGGACTGACCAGACCCGGCCGGCCGCGTTGCGCGCGGCCGGCCTGAAGGACGAACACGATGCCCAAGATGCGCCGGAAGGCCGACCTGCCAAGCAAGATCTGCGCCGCCTGCGGGCGGCATTTCACGTGGCGCCGCAAGTGGGCGAAGGCCTGGGACGACGTCCGCTATTGTTCGGACCGCTGCCGGAAGGCGCGGGTGGGCTGATCGGACGGCCGCCCGCCCCGCGTCACTCCGCCGCGCGCAGCGGTGCCCTGACGTCGGGGGCGGCGTCATCCTCCGTCCAGACGATCTCGGCCGATTGGATGCGGCGCGCCTCGCGCTCGAGCGCCCAGTCACGCGCCATCCGCGACGACCGGCCCAGCGACAGCCGCGCCAGCAGCCGCGCGAAGGCCAGCACGTAGGTCCAGAACCAGACCCGCAGCGCCAGCATCGACGGCGTGAAGACCAGCGTCAGCACCGTCGCCACGCCCAGGCCGAAGACCACCGCCGTCGCGAGGTTCTTCCACCACAGCGCGGTCGGGCTGTCGATCGAGTAGCCGCCGGCGAAGAAGTCGAGGCTGAGCCCGAACATCATGGGCGCGAGGCCCGCCATGGTCGTTATCGTGGTCAGCAGCACCGGGCGTATGCGATCCTCGGCCGTGCGGATGATCGCCTCGATCCGGGGCATGTAGCGGGCGTAATCCTGGTAGGTGTCGATGAGCACGATGTTGTTGTTCACGACGATCCCGGCCAGTGCGACGATGCCCGTGCCGGTCATGATGATGCTGAAATACTGGTCCATCACCAGCATCCCGATCAGCACGCCGGCCGTGGACAGCACCACCGCCAGCAGCACCAGCACCGCGTTGTAGATGCTGTTGAATTGCGCCAGCAGGATGATGAACATCAGCCCCAGCGCGGCGCCGAAGGCCGATTGCAGGAAGGCCTGGCTTTCGGCCTGTTCCTCCTGGTCGCCGGTCCATTCCCAGTCGACGCCGGCGGGCAGCGGCGAGGTCTCCAGCCATTCGGTCAGCTGGCCAATCCGTTCATTCGCGGTCATGGGAACCAGTTTCACGACCGCGTTGCCGCGGTCCAGCTCGGCCTGCACGACGTCCAGATCGATGGATTGCGCGACCTGCGGCACGTTGTACCGGAAGACTCGCGCGTCGCGGAACAACGCCCTGAACCAGCCGATGTTCTCGGTCAGCGTGACGTTCACCGGATCGCCCGCCTCGAATTCGGCTTCGCTGACGGCATAGCCGAAACCGACATCGACCGCGCCGCCATCGACCGGGTCGCCATCCTCGTCGAGCGGCACCATCTGGAGGATCTCGATTCCGTCGACCACGTCTGCCTTCACGTCGAAGTAACGCTTCTGGTCGATGCGGGTGATCTCGTCGAGCTTCGGGACCGGGGTGCGGGTGATGAAGTTCGCCAGCGGCACCAGCCCGTCCTCGGTGCGCACCCGCAGCGTGTCGAGCGTCGACAGCAAGCGGTCCTGTTCCGGCAGGCGCACGCGGATCTCGATCTCTTCGTCGGAATTGGACGGCGTGTAGCTGTCCAGCAGCACGCCCCGCGTGACCAGCTGCACCATCGCGCCCACGGTTGCCACGTCGGCGCCGAAGCGGCCGGCCTTCTCGACGTCCACGTCGATCTGCCAGTCGATGCCGGGCAGGGGGCGCGTGTCCTCGACCAGGGTCAGGCCCGGCGTCGCATGGAAGCGCTCGCGCACCTGCGCAACGGCGCCAAGCAGCGCGTCGCGGTCGTCGCCCTTCAGCCGCAGGTGAAGCGGCTTGCCGCTGGCGGGGCCCTGCGTCTGCGCCAGAATCTCGATCTCGAGCCCGGGCAGGCGCGACAGACGGGTGGTCAGGTCGTCGATCACCACATCGCCGTCCAGCCGGGCCAGCATCACGTCGTGGGTGGCGGCATAGGCGGCGCGGTCCTCCCACGGGATCATCTCCATCTGGATCTGACCGATCGTGTCCTTGGGCGCCTGCGCGCCGCCGGTATTGGCGTCGAGCCCGCCTTCGCCAGCGAACGAGAAGGCAGACTGCACGCCGGGATGCGCCAGCACGATCGCCTCGGCCCGGCGCACCAGCGCGTCCTTCTCGGTCAAACTGAGGTTGCCGCGCGCGCGCACGTAGACGATCGCCTGCTCGGGCTCGCTGTCGACGAAGAATTCCACGCCGTTGTTGTTCTGCGCGAAGTAGCCGAAGGTCACGACCACGAAGCCGATCACCGCGGCGATGGTCACCAGCGGCATGATCGGGTTGCCGGCGATCAGCTTGATCACCCAGCCGAAGGGCGTGCGGCCGCGCCGGCTTTCGATGCGGCGGGGCGCGCGACGGATCGCCGCCGCGTCGAACACGATCGAGGCCAGCACCGCGAAGGTCATGAACGTGACGACGCCGGGCAGGCGAGCGACCCAGCCCTCGCCCAGGGGCGGGAACAGGTAGGCCGGGTTCAGCACCATCATCGCGCCGAAATAAAGACCCAGCAGCACCGCCGGCACCAGTGCGGCGCGCAGCCACCACGGCGCGGTGCCGCGCAGTCCGGTCGAGGCGCGCCCGATCATGCGCGAGAAGCGCCCGGTCACTCCGCCCATCACCGGCAGGTAGACCAGCGCGACCACCAGCGAGGCCGACAGCACGAAGATCAGCGTCACCGGCAGCATGCCCATGAACTCGCCCGGCACGCCGGGCCAGAACAGCATCGGCAGGAAGGCGCAGAGCGTCGTCGCGGTCGAGGACACGACCGGCCAGAACATCCGCTTGGCGGCCTCGACATAGGCGGTCATCGGGCCCGCGCCCTCGGAGATCCGCTTGTCGGCGTATTCCACCACCACGATGGCGCCGTCGACCAGCATGCCCACCGCCAGGATCAGGCCGAACATGACGATGTTCGACACCGTGATGCCCATCAGCGCCAGCAGCGCGAAGCACAGAAGGAACGAGGTCGGGATCGCGAAGCCCACCAGTAGCGCCGGCCGCGTTCCGAGTGCGGCCAGCACGACGATCATCACCAGCGCGATGGCCGTCAGCACCGAGCCCTCGAGCTGGGTGACCATGCTCTCGACCTGCCGGCTCTGGTCGTTCGAGGTGCCGACGTCCAGCACCGCGCGCAGGCCCTCGGGAAAGTCGGCCTCGGCCGCATTGACCACGGCGCGCACCTGCGCCACCGTGTCGATGATGTTGAAGCCCTTGCGCTTGACCACCTGCAGCGCGACCGTCCGTTCGCCATTGAAGCGCGCGGTGCCGGTGCGGTCCTCGAAGGTCAGGTTGATGGTCGCGAGGTCGCCCAGCGTCACCACCCGGTCGCCGTTGACCTTGACCGGAAGGTCGTAGACGTCGCGCGCGTCGTCGAAGCTGCTGGGGATCTTGACCGCGAAGGTGCCCTGCCGCGTCTCGACCTCGCCGGCGGCGATCAGTTGGTTGTTGTTCTGCACGACGCTGATCAGCTCGCCCGCCGTCACGTTGTAGGATTCGAGCTTCAGAGGGTCGATCACCACCTCGAGCATCTCGTCGCGGTTGCCGGCGATGCCGGCCTCGAGCACCGCGTCCAGCGCCTCGATGCGGTCCTGCAGGTCCTTGGCCACCCGCGCCAGCGTGCGTTCGGGCAGCGGGCCGGTCAGGTTCACGATCACCACCGGGAATTCCGAGAAGTTGATCTCGTCGATGCTGTAATCTTCGGCGCCCTCGGGAAACTTGGCCTCGGCGTCGCTCATGCCCTGGCGGACCTCGGCCATGACCTGCGTCTTGTCCCAGCCGAACTCGAACTCCAGCGCCAGGCCCGCATAGCCCTCGGCGGCGGTGGCGCTCATGCTCTCCAGGCCGTCGAGGTCGGACAGCTCGGCCTCCATCGGCTTGATCAGCAGCGTCTCGGCATCGGCGGCCGAGATGCCGGGGAAGGGCACCGACACGAACAGCGCCGGGATCTCGATGTCGGGCTCGCCCTCTTTCGGCAGCGAGACGTAGGAATACCCGCCGACGATCAGCGACAGCGCGATGAAGGCCAGGATCATCCGGGCCCGGGCCGCGGCCCAGTCGACGATTCCGGTCACTGGATGACCTCCTCGAAGGTGGGCGCGACGGGCACACCGTCGGTGACGTATTCCTGGCCCAGCGTGATCACGTCGACGCTGTCGGGCAGGCCCGCGACCAGCACGCCGGTCTGCGTGTCGCGCAGCAGCGTCACGGCGCGGAAGCGCGCGGTCTCGTCCTCGGCCACGGTGCGCACGCCCAGCGTGCCGTCGTCGTCGAGCGTCAGCGCCGATTGCGGCAGCAGGTGCGCCTTCGCGCCGTCGGCCTCGATCGCGATCTCGGCGGTCTGGCCGTCGCGGATGGCGAGGTCGTCGTTGTCCACGGTCAGCTCGATCCGGAAGGTGCGGGTGACCGGGTCGGCGCTGCGCGACACGAAGGTCACGTCGCCCTGCACCGTCTGGCCGCCGGTCAGCCGGGCGCCGGCCGGCGCGCCGAGCTTCAGCCGCGCCACGTCCTGTTCCGGCACGAAGCCCACGATCTTGATCGGGTCCAGCTGGATCACGGTGGCGCAGGCCGCACCCGGCTGCAGCAGCGCGCCCATCTCGGCGGTGTCGCTTTCCAGCAGGCCCGCGAAGGGCGCCACGATGGACAGCCGCTGGATCTGCCGCTCGGCCGAGGCGACTTCGGCCTTGGCGGATTCGATTCCGGCCAGCGCGTTTTCTTCGGCCGAGCGGGCGGATTCGATGTCGGCCTCGGCGGCCTGAAGCTGCGCGCGAGCGGATTCGACGGCGGCGCGCGCGCCCTCGATCCGGCTGAGCGCCGATTGCTCGGCGGCCTTGGAGCCTTCGATCTGGCTGGTCGCGGTCTCGATCCCGGCGCGTGCGTTCTCGAGCTGACTGCGCGCGGCCTGCACGCCGGCCAGCGCCGATTCGACTTGGCTGTTGGCCGATTCGACGCCCGCAAGCGCGCCCTCGATCTGGCCGCGCGCCGCCTCGACGGCGGCCTCGGCGCCCTTTACGCCGGCCATGGCGGTCTGCACCTGCGCCTTGGCGGATTCCAGTGCCGCCTCGGCACCGGCGACCCGCACCTGCGAGGAAAAGCCGTCCTCGGACAGGCGCTGGGCGGCGTTGTAGTTGATCTCGGCCTCGCGCAGGCGCGCCTCGGCCTCGGCCACGCGCGCCTCGGCCTCGGGGCGGCGCGCTT
>NZ_JBELMH010000015.1:11924-18700 GCF_042096055.1 Citreimonas sp.
CGCAGGCGCGCCTCGGCCTCGGCCACGCGCGCCTCGGCCTCGGGGCGGCGCGCTTCGGCTTCGGCAAGCGCGGAGCGGGACGCCGGAACGCGCGACTGCGCCTCGCGCAGGGCCGCCTCGGAGGCGGGAACGCGCGTCTCTGCCTCGCGCAGGCGGGCCTCGGCCTCGGGGACGCGGGCGCGGGCCTCGACCAGACGAGCCTCGGCGGCGGGGATGCCGGCGCGGGCCTCGGCCAATGCGGCCTGCGCGGCGGGTATGCCGGCCTCGGCCTCGGCGATGGCGGCGCGGGCGGCGGGACGCTGCGCCTCGGCCTGCGCCATCTGGGCGCGAGCGGCCGGAAGACGCGACTGCGCCTCGGCCAGACGGGCCTGCGCCTCGAGCAGCGCGACCTGCGACGTGCCGGGGTCGATCTCGCACAGAAGCTCGCCCTCGTCCACGAAGGCGCCCTTGCGCAAAGGCGCCGAGACGATCTTGCCGCTGGTCTCGGCACGGACCTCGACCTGGCGCAGGGCCTGCGTTTCGCCGCGCAGCACGATCCGGCTGTCGACCTCGCGCGCGACAGAACGCATGGCCATGACCCGCACGGCGCCCTCGACGGCCTCGGCCGTGTCATCGGTGGGCGCTTCGGCGGCAAGCGGCGGCGGGTCCGAAGGCGCCTCGTCCCCGGCGGGCGCGGCCTCGGGGGCGATCGGCGCGGCGAGGCCGGCGAAGTCCAGAAGCCGCTCGCGCTCGAGCACCAGCCCGTACAGCGCCGCCCCGACGGCCACGGCCGTCACGATCGGAAAAATCCGCATCCTGTCATTCCATATTCAATGCGCCGCGTGCCCCGCCGCGAAAAATAGCTGGATCGACCGTTGCGGCAATCCGCCGGGCCGAGTTCTGAACCGTTCAGTTCAGTTTACGTGAGGTCATGTCGTTTCGCAAGAGCCATCCGCGCTGCAGGCGCGCTTTCGACCGTGCCGGCGGCGAAATCGCCCGAAGCGGCGGCAGACCCCGTCCCGACCGTCGTTGCGCCGCCTGCCAGACGCGCCTTGGCACCGCGCCGACCCCGCGCTAGAAGGGCCCGGAATGCAAGGCAGGGGGCCAGGGTGAGCAATCCCGACAGTTTCATCGACGAGGTGACCGAAGAGGTCCGGCGCGACCGCCTGTTCGGCTACATGCGGCGCTACGGCTGGATCGCGATCGTGATCGTCGTGGTCATTGTCGCCGGCGCAGCCTGGAACGAGTGGTCCAAGGCCCGCGAGACGGCGCAGGCCCAGGCCTTCGGCGACGCGATCCTGGCGGCGCTCGAGGCCGAAGAGGCCGAGGGCCGCGTCGAGGCGCTCGACGCGATCGCGGCGCCGGGGCCGGGCGGGGCTGCGGTGCTGGGGCTGTTCATGGCCGCGGAAGCCGGCCGCGCCGAGGATGACGCGACCGCCGTCGCGCGTCTGCAGACGGTGGCCGACAATTCCGAGATCCCGCTGATCTACCGCCAGATCGCGCAGTACAAGGCGCTGTCGCGCGGCGCGGGCGTCATGGACCCCGAGCAGCGACGCGCCGGGCTCGAGGCGCTGGCGGTGCCGGGCCAGCCCCTGCGCCTGCTGGCCGAAGAACAACTGGCCCTGATCGAGATCGAGCAGGGCGACACCGACGCCGCGATCGAACGGCTGCGGCGCGTGATCGACGATTCCGAAGCCACGGCAGGCTTGCGCCGTCGCGCGTCTCGGTTGATTGTCGCGCTGGGCGGCAGCCTGACGCAGGCCGGCTGAGCCGGCACGCGGCCACAAGGCGCGGACGAAGAAGGCGGCCGGTCAAGGCCGCGGGGCAGACAGGCATCGCCGGCGGCGGTGCGACAGGGCGGAAGGGATCGACATGGCGCGCACGGCAATTCTGGGCACCCTCGGCATGGTTGCGCTGCTTGCGGCCTGCACCGAGCGCGAGCCGATCCTGCCGGGCGAACGCCTCGACGTGCGCGCACTGTCGACCGGCGGCGACCCCGCCGCGCAGCCCGCGCCGGTGGGCGCGCGCCCGATCGCGCTGCCTGCTCCGAGCGTGAACGCCGCATGGTCGCAAAGCCCGGTCTCGCCCGCCTTCCGCACCGCGCATCCCGCGCTAAACGACAGCCTGTCGCTGGCATGGTCCGTCGACATCGGCGAGGGCGACAGCCGCCGTAAGCGCCTGAACGCCGACCCCGTCGTCGCCGAGGGCCGCGTCTTCACGATGGATGCCGACCACACCGTGCGCGCCACCTCGACCGCCGGCGCGCCGCTGTGGCAGGCGACGCTGATCCCGCCGCGCGACGGGCCGCAGCAGGGCCAGGGCGGCGGGCTCGCCTATGCCTACGGCGTTCTCTACGCCTCGACCGGCTTCGGCACGCTGACCGCGCTCGACGCGGGCACGGGCGCGCGGCGCTGGCAGCAGGATCTCGATAACACCGCGACCGGCGCGCCCAGCGTCGCCGGCGGTCTTGTCTACGTCACCAGCGGCGACCGCACCGGCTGGGCGGTCGAAACCGGCAGTGGCCGCGTGCGCTGGCAGATGGACGAGGTCGGCGACGTGAACAACGTGGCCGGCGCGCCCGCGCCCGCTCTCGGCGACGACGCGGTGGTCTTTGCCTTCGGCGACGGGGGCGTACGCGCGGCCTTCCGCCAGGGCGGGCTGCGCCGCTGGAGCGCCGACCTGCTCGGCCGCCGCAACGGCGTGGCGCGCGCCACGGTCGACGACGTGACGGGCGATCCGCTGATCGCCGGCGACACGGTCTATGCCGGCAACCACTCGGGACGCCTCGTCGCGTTCAACCTGTTCGACGGCGAACGCCTGTGGACCCTGCGCGAAGGCGCGCTGGGGCCCGTTTGGCCGGCCGGGGATTCGGTGTTCTTCGTCTCGGACCGGAACGAACTGATCCGTGCCGACGCCGCCACCGGCCAGATCGTCTGGCAGCGCGAACTGCCCGGCTACGTGGTCGTGCGCGATCCCAGCCGGCGCCGCGAATCCGCCTACGTGAACCACGGCCCCGTCCTGGCGGGCGGGCGGCTTCTGGTCGCGGGCTCGGACGGCCAGTTGCGGGCCTTCGACCCGGTCAACGGCGCGCTTGTCGGCAGCACCCCGATCCCGCAGGGTGCCACGACGCGCCCGGTGGTCGCGGGCGGCACGCTTTACGTGATCAACCGGCGCGGCCAGCTGCTCGCCTATCGCTAGGGCCCGTGCGACGGCGCTTTCCACCGGCCGGCGATTGCGTTATGGGGCGCGCCTGACCGGACCGGAGCGCGCCGCACCATGACCTTTTCCCTCGCCATCGTCGGCCGTCCCAATGTGGGCAAGTCGACGCTGTTCAACCGCCTCGTCGGGCGGCGCCTTGCGCTGGTCGACGACCAGCCCGGCGTCACCCGCGACTTGCGCGAGGGCGAGGCGAAGCTGGGCGACCTGCGCTTCACCGTGATCGACACGGCCGGCCTCGAGGAAGAGACCGGCGACAGTCTGCCCGCCCGCATGCGCCGCCTGACCGAGCGCGCCGTGGACATGGCCGACGTGTGCCTGTTCGTCATCGACGGGCGCGCGGGCGTCATGCCCTCGGACGAGGTCTTCGCCGAGATCCTGCGCAAGCGCGCCAAGCACGTGATCCTTGCGGTGAACAAGGCCGAAGGCTCGGCCGCTGAACCGGGCGTTCTGGAATCCTACGCCCTCGGCCTGGGCGAGCCGCTGCGCATCTCGGCAGAACACGGCGAGGGCATGAACGAGATCTACTCGGCCCTGCTGCCGCTCTCGGACGCGTTCGAGGCCCGCGCCGAGGAGGAAGCCCCCGCCGTCGAGGTCTCGCTGACAGAGGAAGAAGCCGAGGAAGGCGCCGACGCGGTGCCCGTGCCCACGGACGCCAAGCCCCTGCAGATCGCCATCGTGGGCCGGCCCAACGCGGGCAAGTCGACGCTGGTCAACGCGATCCTGGGCGAGGAACGCATGCTCACCGGCCCCGAGGCCGGCATCACCCGCGACGCGATCTCGGTCAAGGTGAACTGGGACGGCGTGCCGATGCGCGTCTTCGACACGGCGGGCATGCGCAAGCGTGCGCGCGTGCAGGAGAAGCTCGAAAAGCTGTCGGTTT
This sequence comes from Citreimonas sp., assembly GCF_042096055.1. Taxonomy (NCBI): domain Bacteria; kingdom Pseudomonadati; phylum Pseudomonadota; class Alphaproteobacteria; order Rhodobacterales; family Roseobacteraceae; genus Citreimonas; species Citreimonas sp. The sequence goes on from NZ_JBELMH010000015.1 coordinate 16,003, forward strand.
CGGACGGCATCCGCGCGATCAAGTTCGCCGAGGTCGTGGTCGTTCTGCTCGACGCGGCGATCCCGTTCGAGACGCAGGACCTCAAGATCGCCGACTTGGCCGAGCGCGAGGGCCGCGCCGTCGTCGTTGCGGTCAACAAGTGGGACATCGAGGACGAGAAGCAGGACAAGCTGCGCTGGCTGCGCGACCAGTTCGAGCACGTCCTGCCGCAACTGCGCGGCGCGCCGCTGGTGACGATTTCGGCCCGCACGGGCAAGGGACTCGACAAGCTGCAGCAGGCGGTGATGCAGGCGCACGCGGTCTGGAATCGCCGCGTCTCGACCGGTCAGCTCAACCGCTGGCTCGAGGGCATGATCTCGCGCCACCCGCCGCCCGCGCCGCAGGGCCGCCGGATCAAGCTGCGCTACATGACCCAGGCCAAGACCCGGCCGCCGGGCTTCGTGGTGATGTGCAGCCACCCGGACAAGATTCCCGAAAGCTATTCGCGGTACCTGGTCAACGGGCTGCGCGAGGATTTCGACATGCCCGGCACTCCGATCCGGCTGACCATGCGCGGGCAGGGGAACAAGAACCCCTACAAGGGCCGCAAGAAGCGCAACGCCGGCGCGCTGAAGAAGCACCTGGGCAAGCGCGCGGACTAGGCGGCGCGCGGGGCGCCGCCGCGGGTCATTCGGTGTCGGTCCCGCGCAGGCCCAGGATCGCGAGGATGCCCAGCACGGCCAGCCCAACGACGGCGGCGTTGAAGGGCTGCGAATTCGCAACGATGACTCCGATCAGCGCCCAGATCACCGTGACGCCGTATTCCGGCGCGCGGTGCAGCGCGTATTGCGCGGCGACCGCGATCACCAGCGCGAAACCCAGCGCCACCAGCGCCGCGGGCGTCGCCGGCAGCAGGCCGTAGCCGGCGATGAGCAGGCCCAGCGACACGCAGGACGCGGCCGTCAGCCAGCCGGCGTAGATCGCCACCGGCGCCTGCTGAAGCCAGCGGTCGGTATCGCCCACCCGGAACAGCGACAGCAGCGCGCCGGCCAGCATGACCCAGATCAGCACGGTCGCCGCGACCGGCGACAGTTGCGCGACCCACAGCCAGATCGACCCCATCGCCAGCGACACCACCAGCGGCGGGCGCATCGGCGCCCAGTCCGGATCGTCCATCCGCCGTACCAGCCCGAACAGCGCGCCCGCCAGCAACCAGGCGTAGATCAGGCCCCAGATCGAGAAGGCGTAGCCCGCGGGCTGCACCGGCGGGTTGTCCTGCGGAACCGGGAATTGCGACGGGTCGAACCCGTTGAACCCCGAGGTCAGGATCGGGGCGGCGGCGAAGGCGATCGCCGCCACTGCCAGCAGGATCGCCCAGAGCCGTGTCATGCCAGCGCACCCTCGGCCGTGATGCGCGTCTTGCCGCCCAGCCAGGGGTGCAGCGCCTCGGGCAGGACGACCGAGCCGTCGGCCTGCTGGCCGTTCTCCAGCACCGCGATCAGGCAGCGCCCCACGGCGAGGCCCGAGCCGTTCAGCGTGTGCAGGTATTCCGGCTTGCCGCCGCCCGCGGGCTTGAACCGTGCGTTCATCCGCCGCGCCTGGAAGTCGCCGCAGACCGAGACCGAGCTGATCTCGCGGTAGGTCTGCTGCCCGGGCAGCCAGACCTCGATGTCGTGGGTGCGCCGCGCGCCGAAGCCCATGTCGCCGGTGCACAGGACCACCGTCCGGTAGGCCAGCCCCAGCCGTTCCAGGATGCCCTGCGCGCAGGCGGTCATGCGGTCGAGTTCGTCGCGGCTGTGGTCGGGATGCGTGACCGAGACCATCTCGACCTTCTCGAACTGGTGCTGGCGCAGCATGCCGGCGGTATCGCGCCCGGCGCTGCCGGCCTCGGAGCGGAAGCACTGGGTGTGCGCGACGTAGCGGCGGGGCAGGTAGCCTTCGTCGACGGTCAGCCCGTTGACGATGTTGGTCAGCGTCACCTCGGCGGTGGGCACCAGCCACCAGCCGTTGGTGGTCTGATAGCTGTCCTCGCCGAACTTGGGCAGCTGTCCGGTGCCGCGCATCATCTCGTCGCGGACCAGCACCGGCGTCCAGGTCTCGGTCAGGCCGTTCTCTGTGGTGTGCACGTCCAGCATGAACTGCGCCAGCGCCCGGTGAAGGCGGGCCACGGCGCCGGACAGCACCACGAAGCGCGAGCCCGAGAGCTTGGCGGCGGTCTCGAAATCCATGCCGGACTGCACGGCGGCGAGCTCGTAATGCTCGCGCGGGGCGAAATCGAACTTGGGCGGCGTGCCCCAGCGGTGGATCTCGACGTTGTCGGCCTCGTCGGCGCCGTCGGGCGTGTCGTCGTAGGGCAGGTTGGGGATGCCCATGAGCATCTCGGTCAGCTCGGCATCCAGCGCCTTGGCGCGGTCCTGCATCTCGGCGACCTCGGCCTTCTTCTCGCCCACCAGCGCGCGCAGGCGCTCGAATTCGGCGTCGTCGCCTGCGGCCTTGGCGGCGCCCACGTCCTTGGCGGCTGCCTTCTGCGCGGCCTGCGCGGTCTCGGCGGCGTGGATGGCCGCGCGGCGGTCGGCGTCGATCTCGAGCAGCCGCGCCGACATGGCCTCGGCCCCGCGGCGGGCGAGGCCGGCGTCGAAGGCTTCGGGGTTGTCGCGAATGGCGCGGATGTCGTGCATGACGCTCTCCCGTTTGAGTCGCGTCGCTTATGCCCTATCGG
>NZ_JBELMH010000015.1:18800-45365 GCF_042096055.1 Citreimonas sp.
GTTCCGCCAAATCCAGCGCGGGGGGTGCCCCGCCAGTCATCATGTCAGGAGCATCCCATGGACAGCAGTACAATCGCGCAGTTCATCCCGCTGATCCTCATCTTCGCGATCATGTACTTCCTGCTGATCCGTCCCCAGCAGAAGAAGATGAAAGAGCACCAGAAGATGGTCGAGAACCTGCGCCGCGGCGACCGCGTCGTCACGCAGGGCGGGATGATCGGCAAGGTCACCAAGGTGAAGGAGGACAACGAGCTCGAGATCGAGGTCGCGCCCGAAGTCCGCGTCACCGTCATCAAGTCCACCGTCGCGCAGGTCCTGTCCAAGACCGAACCGGCCAAGGGCTGAACCCTAGATGCTTCAAGTCGATCTCTGGAAACGCGTCCTGATCTGGGCGGTCGTGGCGCTGGGCTTGGTCCTGGCGCTGCCGAACCTGTTCTACGAACGCGTCGAACGGCACAACGACGCCGAGGCGGCGATCGAGCTTGGCGCCGACACGGCCGAGAACCGCGAGGCCGCGCAGGCCTGGCCGGATTTCCTGCCCTCGGGGCTGGTGAACCTGGGCCTCGACCTGCGTGGCGGCGCGCACCTGCTGGCCGAAGTGCAGCTCGAGGACGTCTACGAGACGCGGATCGAGTCGCTGTGGCCGCAGGTCCGTGACACGCTGCGCGATGCGCGCGACGAGGTCGGCACGATCCGCCTACAGGATTCCGAGCCGGGCGTGCTGCGGGTGCGCATCTCGCAGCCCGAGGGCATGCCGCGCGCGGTCGAGCTGGTTCGCGGACTGTCGCAGCCGGTGGCCTCGGTCACGGCGGCGGGGGCGCAGAGCCTGGACGTGTCGGCGGATGGCGACGAGCTGGTCGTCACCCTGTCCGAGGCCGAGCGCCGCGCCAGCGACGACCGCACGCTGCAGCAGACGCTGGAGATCGTGCGCCGCCGCATCGACGAGGTCGGCACGCGCGAGCCCACGATCCAGCGCCAGGGCGCCGACCGCATCCTGATCCAGGTGCCGGGCATCGGCTCGGCCGCCGAACTGAAGGAGATCATCGGCACCACGGCGCAGCTGACCTTCCAGCCGGTCGTGTCGCGCACCGCGAGCGCCGACGAGAGCGCCGGCGTCGGCAACGAGATCCTGCCCTCGCTCGACGAGGAGGGCGTGTACTACGTGCTGGAACAGGCGCCCGTCGTGACCGGCGAGGACCTGGTGGACGCGCAGCCGAGCTTCGACCAGAACGGCCGGCCGGCGGTGAACTTCCGGTTCAACCCTTCGGGCGCGCGGTCCTTCGGCGACTACACGGCCGAGAACATCGGCAACCCGTTCGCCATCGTGCTGGACAACGAGGTGATCAGCGCGCCGGTGATCCAGAGCCACATTCCCGGCGGGTCGGGCATCATCACCGGCGACTTCACGGTCGAGGAATCCACGAACCTGGCGATCCTGCTGCGCGCGGGCGCGCTGCCGGCCGAGCTGACCTTCCTGGAAGAGCGGACCATCGGCCCCGAGCTGGGCCAGGACAGCATCGACGCGGGCAAGGTCGCCACGGTGGTCGCCTTCGTCGCGGTGCTGGTCTTCATGGGCCTCAGCTACGGGCTGTTCGGGCTGTTCGCCAATATCGCGCTGATCCTGAACATCGCGCTGATCTTCGGCCTGCTGTCGCTGATCGGGGCGACGCTGACGCTGCCCGGCATCGCCGGCATCGTGCTGACCGTGGGCATGGCGGTGGACGCCAACGTGCTGATCTTCGAGCGCATCCGCGAGGAGATCGCCGAGGGGCGCAAGCCCGCCCGCGCGATCGAACTGGGCTACGAGAAGGCGCTGAGCGCCATCGTCGACGCCAACCTGACCACATTCATCACCGCGCTGATCCTCTACGTGATGGGCTCGGGGCCGGTGCGCGGCTTCGCGGTGACGCTGGGCTTCGGCATCGTCACCTCGGTCTTCACGGCGATCTTCGTGACGCGGCTGCTGATCGTGCTCTGGTTCGAACGCCGCCGCCCCAAGACGATAGAGGTCTGAGATGCGCCTAAAACTGGTTCCCCAGCAGACCAACTGGGACTTCTTCTCTCGGCCGGTGCTGTGGCTGGGCATCTCGGCGCTGCTGGTGCTTTTGTCGGTGGGCAGCTTCGCGATCCGCGGGCTGAACTACGGCATCGACTTCCAGGGCGGCACGACGATCCGCACCCAGTCGGCGCAGCCGGTGGACGTGGCGGCCTACCGCGCGGCGCTGGAAGGCCTGGGCCTCGGCGACGTGGTGATCTCGGAGGTGTTCGACCCCAGCTTCGGGCCGGACCAGAACGTCGCCATGGTGCGCATCCAGGCGCAGGAAGGCCAGGAGGCCGTCAGTGCCGACGTGATCGAGCAGGCGCGCGGCGCGCTGACGGCGGTGGCCGAGGACATCCGCTTCACCTCGGTCGAATCCGTCGGGCCCAAGGTGTCGGGCGAGTTGATCCAGACGGCGTTCATCGCCGTGGCGCTCGCGATCGCGGCGGTGCTGGTCTACATCTGGCTGCGCTTCGAGTGGCAGTTCGCGCTGGGCGCGGTGGTGGCGCTGGCGCATGACGTGCTGGTGACGCTGGGCATCTTCTCGCTGCTGCAGATCCGCTTCGACCTGGCGATCATCGCGGCGCTGCTGACCATCGTGGGCTATTCGATCAACGACACGGTGGTGATCTTTGACCGGGTGCGCGAGAACCTGATCAAGTACAAGACGCGGGATCTGAAGGACCTGCTGAACCTGTCGATCAACGAGACGCTGAGCCGGACCTTCATGACCTCGGCCACCACTTTGCTGGCGCTGATCGCGCTGATCGTGCTGGGCGGCGACGTGATCCGGGGCTTCGTCTTCGCGATGATCTGGGGCGTGGTCGTGGGCACCTATTCCACGGTCTTCGTCGCCTCGGCGATCCTGCTGCGGCTGGGGGTCAAGCGCGACTGGACCAAGCCCAGCGGCGACCAGACCGACAACCAGTTCGGCGACATCGACGCCTGACGGGCCGCGGGGGCTGGTCGCGCGCCGGCCCCGGCCTTAAGTCTTGGGCGTGACAGCCGGGGAGGCCATCATGCGCATCAACGAGATCACCTTCACCGACGCCCGCCCCGTGGACGGCTACGGGCCGGGCTTCTTCCGCGTCGGCGGCGAGGTCCACGACGGCCCGCTGCTGGTCGCCGGCGGCGCGCCGCGCGCCTGGACGGGGCTGGACGACGACGCGGCGCTGCTGGACCTGGCGGGCGAGGTCGACGTGCTGTTCGTCGGCATGGGCGGCGACGTGGCGCATATCGCGCGGGACCTGCGCGGTGCACTCGAGGCCGAGGGGCTGGGCGTCGAGGTCATGAGCTCTCCGGCGGCGTGCCGGACCTACAACGTGCTGCTGAGCGAGGGCCGGCGCGTGGCGCTGGCCGCGCTGCCGGTGTGAGCGGCGCGGGCGGGGCGGGGGCGCTGCCCCTCTTGCTCCTGCGGAGCAATTCACCCCGGATTACCTGGACCAGGATGAAGGCGGCGGGCGGCGGATGCAGCTGAGGGCGCGCGACCTGTCGGTGGCGCGCGGCGGCGTGCCGGTGCTGCAGGGCGTGGATTTCGCGCTGGCGCCCGAGCGCGCGCTGGTGCTGCGGGGGCCGAACGGGTCGGGCAAGACGACGCTGCTGCGCACGGTGGCGGGGTTGCAGCCGCCGCTGGCGGGCACGGTCGAGGGCGCGGGCGAGCGCGTGGCCTATGCCGCGCATGCCGACGGCCTGAAGGCCACGCTGAGCGTCGACGAGAACCTGGCCTTCTGGGCGCGCGTCTTCGGGCGGGGCGACGTGGCGCCGGCGCGGGCGGCGTTCGACCTCGAGGACCTGCGCGACCGGCCCGCGGGCAGCCTGTCTGCGGGACAGAAGCGGCGGTTGGGGCTGGCGCGGCTGATGGTCACGGGGCGCCCGGTCTGGGTACTGGACGAGCCCACGGTGTCGCTGGACGCGGCGTCGGTCGCGCTGTTCGCCGACGCCGTGCGGGCGCATCTGGGGCAGGGCGGGTCGGCGCTGATCGCCACGCATATCGACCTGGGCCTCGACGCCGAGGTGCTGGATGTCACACCCTTCCGCGCGACGGCGCGCCTGTCGGCCGCCGACGAGGCGTTCCTGTGATCGCGCTGCTGGCCCGCGACCTGCGGCTGGCGGTGCGCGCCGGCGGCGGCTTCGGCCTCGGCCTCGCGTTCTTCCTGATCGTCACCGTGCTGGTACCCTTCGGCGTCGGCCCCGAGACGGCGATCCTGCGCGCCATCGCGCCGGGCATCCTGTGGGTGGGCGCGCTGCTGGCGTGCCTGTTGTCGCTGGACCGGATCTTCGCGCTGGATCACGAGGACGGCTCGCTCGACCTGCTGGCCACTGCCCCGCTGCCGATGGAGGGGATCGCCTTCGTCAAGGCGGCGGCGCACTGGATCACCACGGGCCTGCCGCTGGTGCTGGCCGCGCCGGCGCTGGGGGTGCTGCTGCACCTGCCGGGGCCGGGCTATGCCTGGCTTCTGGTCAGCCTGGCGCTGGGGACGCCCGCGCTGTCGGTGATCGGTACCTTCGGCGCGGCGCTGACCGTGGGCATGAAGCGCGGCGGGCTGCTTCTGTCGCTGCTGGTGCTGCCGCTCTACGTGCCGACGCTGATCTTCGGCGCCGAGGTGGCGCGCCGGGGCGCCGCAGGCCTTGCGGTCGAGACGCCGCTGCTGATGCTGGCGGGGATCAGCCTGGGCGCCGTGGCGCTGCTGCCCTTCGCCTCGGCCGCGGTGCTGCGGATCAATCTGCGGTGAAGGCCGGTTGCGCGGACCGGGAAAACCGAGTGTAAACGAGGACAGCAGGAGAGCACGCCACCCATGTCCATCTGGGAATACGCCAACCCCGTGAAGTTCATCCGCACCACGGACCGGCTGCTGCCGTGGCTGTCGGTCGCGGCGGTGGTCTGCCTTGGCGCGGGGCTGGTCTGGGGCTTTTTCTTCACGCCGGACGATTTCCGGCAAGGCTCGACCGTCAAGATCATCTACCTGCACGTGCCCGCCGCGCTGATGGCGATCAACGCCTGGCTGATGATGCTGGTCGCCTCGCTGATCTGGATCGTGCGGCGCCACCACGTCAGCGCCCTGGCCGCGCGGGCCGCGGCGCCGGTGGGCGCGGTGATGACGGTGATCGCGCTGGCGACGGGGGCGATCTGGGGCCAGCCCATGTGGGGCACCTGGTGGGCCTGGGACCCGCGGCTGACGTCGTTCCTGATCCTGTTCCTGTTCTACCTGGGCTACATGGCCCTTTGGGAGGCGGTCGAGAACGACGACACGGCGGCCGACCTGACCTCGATCCTGTGCTTGGTGGGATCGGTCTTCGCGCTGCTTTCGCGCTACGCGGTGCTGTTCTGGAACCAGGGCCTGCACCAGGGCGCGTCGCTGTCCATGGACGCCGAGGAGAACATCTCGGACGTGTTCTGGTACCCGCTGCTGGTCTGCATCGCGGGCTTCGTGGCACTGTTCGTGGCGCTGGTCTTCCTGCGCACCCAGACCGAGATCCGCGCGCGGCGCACCCGCGCGCTGCGCCTGCGCGAGAGGATGGCCTGATGCCCGACCTTGGTTCCTACGCGATCTACGTGCTGTCGTCCTACGCGGTGTCGCTGGGGCTGATCGGCGCGCTGGTCTGGGCCAGCGTCGCCCGTGCGCGGCGCGTCCGCGCGCAGCTGGACGAGATCGAGGGGAGAACGCGCCGTGGCTAGGATTTCGCCGCTGATGATCCTGCCGCCCGCGATCTTCGCGGCCTTCGCGGCGGTGGCGTTCTTCGGACTGGGACGCGAGGGCAAGGACGACCTGCCGTCGATGCTGAAGGGCCAGCCCGCGCCCGCGCTGCCCGAGACGGCGCTGCCGGGCTTCGACGGCGTGGCGCCGGGCGTGCTGCGCGACGGCGAGGTGACGCTGGTCAACTTCTGGGCCAGCTGGTGCCCGCCCTGCCGGGCCGAGCATCCGCGCCTGCTGGAGATGGCGGCCGAGGGCATCCCCATCGTCGGCGTGAACTTCAAGGATACCGAGGCCAACGCCCGGTCCTACCTGACCGACGACGGCAACCCGTTCATCGGCGTGCCGTTCGATCCGCAGGGCCGCACGGCGATCGACTGGGGCGTCACCGCCCCGCCCGAGACCTTCATCGTCGACGGCGACGGAACCGTGCTGTTCCGCTTTGCCGGGCCGCTGGTGGGCACGGATTACGAGCGCCGCTTCGTGCCGGCGCTGGAAGAGGCGCTGGCCGAGGCCGCGCCGGGGTCCTGAGCGCCTAGGGGCGGGCGCAGGTCGCCTGCGTCGGCGGGCAGGGCGCGGTCGCGTCGGACGAATTGGCCGCCGCCGCGCCGTAGATCGCCAGCACGCAGAGCGCGCCCGCCTGCAGGATCGTGATCAGTTTCATCGCATGCCTCGTCGTTTCTGGCGGCCCGTCGTCGCCGGCCCTTGTGCGGGCGGGCCGGTCGGCGCGGGCTTCTGTGCCGATATATGCCCGCGAAACGCGAAACGGATGTGAAAGATCCCGGCGGGCCGGGCCGGCGCGGGCGCGAGCGGCTGAAAATTGCCCAACGCGCGCCTTTCCGCCCAAGAAAAAGGCCCCCTGCCTGCGCAGGGGGCCTTTTCAGGTCCGGTATGGGCGGCGATCACTCGGCCGCGACGGAGGCCTTGGCCAGGTCGCGCAGCACGTAGTGCAGCACGCCGCCGTGCTCGACGTATTCACGCTCGATCGCGGTGTCGATCCGGCACTTGAGCGTGATCTCCTTGGTGGAGCCGTCCGCGTAGGTGATGGTGCAGGGCGTGTCTTGCCCGGGCTTCACGTCGTCCAGCCCGGTGATCGACACGGTCTCGTCGCCGGTCAGCTCCAGCGTCTTGCGGGTGTCGCCGCCGGTGAACTCGAACGGGATGACGCCCATGCCGACCAGGTTCGAGCGGTGGATGCGCTCGAACGATTCGGCGATCACGGCCTTCACGCCCAACAGCGCGGTGCCCTTGGCCGCCCAGTCGCGGCTGGAGCCGGCGCCGTACTGTTCGCCGCCGAAGATCACCAGCGGGGTGCCCTGCTCCTGGTAGGCCATCGCCGCGTCGTAGATCGACATCTGCGACCCGTCGGGGCCCTTGGTGTAGCCGCCCTCGACGCCGTCCAGGATCTCGTTCTTGATCCGGATGTTGGCGAAGGTGCCGCGCATCATCACCTCGTGGTTGCCGCGGCGCGAGCCGTAGCTGTTGAACTCGCGCGGGCTGACCTGGCGTTCGGTCAGGTACTTGCCGGCCGGGGTCTCGGCCTTGAAGCTGCCCGCCGGGCTGATGTGGTCGGTGGTGATCATGTCGCCCAGCAGCGCCAGGACGCGGGCGCCCTCGACGTTGCTGATGGTGCCCGGCTCGGGGTCCATGTCCTGGAAGTAGGGCGGGTTCTGCACGTAGGTCGACGAGGCCGGCCAGTCGTAGGTCTCCTGCTGGGGAACTTCGACGCCCTGCCACTTCTCGTCGCCCTTGAACACGTCGGCGTACTTCTCCTGGAAGGCCTCGCGCGTGACGGTCTTCTCGACCAGCTCGGCGATCTCCTTCTGGGTGGGCCAGATGTCCTTGAGGTAGACGGGGTTGCCGTCGTTGTCGGTGCCCAGCGGGTCGTTGGCGATGTCGATGTTCATGTCACCGGCCAGTGCGTAGGCCACGACCAGCGGCGGCGACGCCAGATAGTTGGCGCGCACGTCGGGGCTGATCCGGCCCTCGAAGTTGCGGTTGCCCGACAGGACCGAGGTGCCGATCAGGTCGTTGTCCGCGATGCACTGGCTGATCTCTTCGGCCAGCGGGCCCGAGTTGCCGATGCAGGTGGTGCAGCCGTAGCCCACGAGGTTGAAGCCGATGGCGTCCAGGTCCTCTTGCAGGTTGGCGGCCTCGAGGTAGTGCGACACCACCTGCGAGCCCGGCGCGAGCGAGGTCTTCACCCACGGCTTGCGGTTCAGGCCCTTCTCGCGCGCCTTGCGGGCGACGAGGCCGGCGCCGATCATCACGTAGGGGTTCGACGTGTTGGTGCAGGACGTGATCGAGGCGATCACGATCGAGCCGTCGTGCAGCTGGTAATGGCCGTCCTTGGTCTTGACGAAGCCGCGCTTGTGATGGCCCTCGTCGCCGGGGATATCGACCGGCTCGGGCGCGCCGCCCTCGCCTTCCCAGCGGCCCTCGGCCACGACGTTGACGTCCTTGCCAGCGCGGATGCCCTTGACGTACTCGCCGAACGCCTTCGCGGCCTTGTCGAGCGCGATGTAGTCCTGCGGACGCTTGGGGCCCGAGATCGCCGGGACGATCGTGTCCATGTTCAGCTTCAGCGTGTCGCTGTAGACCGGTGCATAGTCGGCGTCGCGCCACATGCCGTTGGCCTTGGCGTACTGCTCGACCAGGGCCACGCGGTCCTTGTCGCGGCCGGTCTGCGTCAGGTAGCGCAGCGTCTCGTCGTCGATCGGGAAGAAGCCGCAGGTGGCGCCATATTCCGGTGCCATGTTGGCGATCGTCGCGCGGTCGGCCAGCGGCAGGTGATCGAGGCCGTCGCCGAAGAACTCGACGAACTTGCCGACGACGCCCTTCTCGCGCAGCATCTCGACGACCTTCAGCACGAGGTCGGTGCCGGTGGTGCCTTCCATCATGCGGCCGGTCAGCTCGAAGCCGACGACTTCGGGGATCAGCATGCTGATCGGCTGGCCCAGCATCGCGGCCTCGGCCTCGATGCCGCCCACGCCCCAGCCCAGCACGGCGGCGCCGTTGACCATGGTGGTGTGGCTGTCGGTGCCGACGAGCGTGTCGGGATAGGCAACCTTTTCACCGTTTTGGTCGGTGTCGGTCCAGACCGTCTGGGCAAGGTATTCCAGGTTCACCTGGTGGCAGATGCCGGTGCCGGGGGGCACGACGCGGAAGTTGTCGAACGCGGTCTGGCCCCACTTGAGGAAGGTGTAGCGCTCCATGTTGCGCTCGTACTCGCGGTCGACGTTCATCTGGAACGCGCGCGGGTTGCCGAACTCGTCGATCATGACCGAGTGGTCGATGACCAGGTCCACCGGGTTCAGCGGGTTGATCTTCTGCGCGTCGCCGCCGAGCGCCTTGATCCCGTCGCGCATCGCGGCGAGGTCGACGACCGCCGGCACGCCGGTGAAGTCCTGCATCAGCACGCGGGCGGGGCGGTACGCCAGCTCGCGGTCGCCCTTGCCGCCGTTTTCGGCCCAGTCCGAGAACGCCTTGATGTCGTCGGTGGTGACGGTCTTGCCGTCCTCGAAGCGCAGCATGTTCTCGAGCACGACCTTGAGCGCCGCGGGCAGCCGCGAGAAGTCGCCCAGGCCCGCCTCTTGCGCCGCGGGAATGGAGTAGTAGGCGAGGGTCGAGCCGCCCGCCGAAAGCGTTCTGCGCGTGCCCGCGCTGTCGTGTCCGACCGTGATGGGCATGGATCTCTCCGTCTGGCTGATGCGTGTGATGGCTGCCTGCTATCTGCATCATGCCAATGCACCGATCAAGGGGGTGCGGCGATTTTGTATACCGTCGCACACAGTTTGGGCGCGGGGCCTGTCGCGCGCCTGCCGTAACGGTGCATCGCAATTCGTTGATTGTTCAACGGCCGCGGCGTCGGTTACATGATGGCGGCCATGATCGGGGGGCCTTGCCAGATGCGAACGCTGTTTGCCGCCATCGTCGTCCTGTGCCTCGGCGCACCGGGCGCGCTGCTGCCCGACCGCGCGCACGCGCAGGGCGACAACCCGGTGGTGGTGGAGCTGTTCACGTCGCAGGGCTGTTCCTCGTGCCCGCCGGCAGACGCGTTCTTGGCGCAGCTGGCCGAGCAGCGCGACGACGTGATCGCCCTGGCGCTGCATGTGGATTACTGGGACTACATCGGCTGGCCGGACCGCTTCGCGCAGCACGCCTTCACCAAGCGGCAGAAGGGCTATGCCCGCGCCGGGGGGTGGAAGACGCTCTACACGCCGCAGGCGGTGATCGACGGCCAGCACCACGCGGTGGGCTCGCGCACCGGGCAGGTGTCGGCGTTGGTGGACCAGCACGCCGCGCGGCCGTCGCCGGTGGCGCTCGAGATCGCGCGCGACGGCGAGACGCTGCAGATCCGCGCGATGCCCAAGGACGGGCCGGTGGGGCCGGTGGACGTGCACGTGGTGCGCTATACCGACAGCGCCGAGGTCGACATCCCCAGCGGCGAGAACGCCGGCAAGCGGCTGACCTATACGCACATCGTCGAGGAATGGGACGTGGCCGCGCGCTGGGACGGGACCGGAGAGTTTACCGCCGCGGTGCCCGTCACCGGCCCGGCGGGCGTGGTGGTGCTGGTGCAGTCCGCCGGCTACGGGCCCATACTGGCCGCCGCGCGCTTGCGCTGACGGCGGGCCTGGCGCTGGGGCTTCCAGCGGCGGTGTATCCAGAACCACTGGCCGGGATCGGCCTCGATCCGCGCCTCGAGCCGGCGGGTCGCCTCCTCCATCATCGCGCGGGGATCACCGTGATCGATTGGTGCCTCGAACACCGCGTCGAAGCTGGTGCCGTCGGGTTGGCGGATGCCGAAGAACGGCACCATCAGCGCGTTGGTGCGCAGCGCGATCTCGGCCGCCGACAGCAGCGTGGGCGCCGGCCGGCCGAGGAAGTCGATGGGCACGCCCGCGCTGTCGTAGACGTCGAACAGCAGCACGCCCATCCCGCCGTCGCGGATGTGGCGCAGCAGGCCCATCGTGCCGCGCCGGCCCTGTTCGAAGACCGGGTCCGACAGCGCGTGCATGTTGGCGGCGTAGTGCGCGTTGAAGAACGGGTTGGCCATCGGGCGGTAGAGCCCGCCGATGCGGTAGCCGCGGGCCACCAGCGCCGCGCGGGGGGCCTCGAAATTGCCGTAATGCCCGGTGACGAACAGCACCGGACGGCCCGCGGCGCGGGCGTCCTCGACCGCCGCCAGGCCGTCGCCGCGCACCGGCGCCGTGCGCATCCGGGCGACGAGGCCCGCCGGGTCGTAGTTCTCGATCATCGTGCGGCCGGCATTGTCGGCCACGGCGCGGGCAATGCGGCGCTTCTCGGCCTCGGGCAGGTCGGGCCAGACATGGGCGAGGTTCGCCATCGCGCGTTCCTGCCAGCCCAGCAGCGGGGCCAGCGTGCGCATCGCGCGGCCCATCAGGGCCAGGCGCGGGCGCAGCGGCAGGGCCAGCGCGGCACCGATCAGGCCGCGGATCGCGAGATCGCTGGCGCGGTCGCGGCGCGGGTTGCGCGGCGCCCGGGGCCGTTTCTGTCGGTCTGGTCGTGACACGCGTCCACCCACAAGGCTGCGTTCCTCCTAAACGCAGCGCCGCGGATCGACAAGCCGGGGGGCGGGCAAGCGCCGATCCCCGCCGGAATCGTCAGTCGCCGTCTTCCTCGTCGGGGCGGCGCAGGGTGATCTCGCCGCTGTCGATCAGCTGGCGGATCACGGCGATCACGTCGGTCATCGCGCGCTCGCCCGTCTTGGTGCCGACCTTGCCCAGCGCCTCGGCGTCCTCCTCCAGCGTGGCGGCCATGCGCTTCGAGATGTTGGCCTTGATGAACTCGACCGCGGCGCGGTCCTCGTCGTTCTCGGCGGCGGCGAAGGCGGTGGACATGACCTCGGCCGGGACGTCGCGGGTGATCTTGGGCACGTCCTCGGGCTTGATGCGGTTGGGGATGGTGCCGAACGTGAAGATCGCCTTGCGCACGCGGTCGGCGAACTGCGCATCGTCCTGTTCCAGCGCGCCCAAAAGGGTTTCGCGCGCGGCCGAGGTCGAGAAGTTGAGGATCTCGCCCAAGCGCTCGTCGGGCCGGGCCTTGAACGCCTTGGGCGGCTCGGCATCGAGCTGCGTGGCGATCGACAGGCCGATGCGGTCGACCGCGTCGGGGGTGACGCCGGTGGTCATCGACACGGCGTAGCTGATCTGGCGCGCGCGGTCGCCGGGCAGCTTGGCCAGCACGTCGGCGGCGCGGGCGACGTCGATCTTGGACATCATCACCGCGGCGACCTGGATGGATTCGTTGCTGACGAGATGCACCAGCTTCTCGACGTCGAGCGCGTTGATCCGCTTCCACGGATCGCCGATCTGGCGCACGCCGGCCTCTTTGCGCAGGCGGATCGCGGTCTGCGCGCTGATCTTGCCCTCGAGCGCGTCGAGCGCGCCGGCGATGTGGCCGGGGAAGGACAGGCCCACGCCGGCCAGTTCCTCGACGAATTCCTCGATCACCGCGTGCAGGGTGGTACGGTCGATGTAGCGCATCTTGCCCAGCAGCACGGTCAGTTCGGTCTGGTGCTCGTCGGGCAGCGAGGACAGCGGGATGTCGGCGCCCTCGTTGAGCAGGACCTGGACGATGATGGCCGCCTTCGCCTTGCGCGACAGCAGGCTTGCGTCGCGGACCACGCCGGGCGCCGGAAGGGCGGCCGCGGCCGCGGCGGCGGTGAGGGCAGGCATGCGGGTCATGGTGCGGGCAGCTCCGTCAGGTTGCGCGCGCGGCCGGGTCTCCGCGCCCCGCAACGGTTAGCCCGAACAGGTTTCCGCACTGTTAAGCGCGTTTGCGAAAAGCGTCCGCCAAGTCCCTTGTCCGCAACGGAAACGTCGCGACGGGCCATGCCGTAAAACAAACGGGGCGGCCCGAAGGACCGCCCCGTCATGTGTTGGAAGGGCCGGGATCAGCCGGACACGACCGTGCAGGTGTTGGTCTCGGTGTCGAGGACCATGCCGTCGGCGCAGCTCATGGCCTGTTCGTGTCCACCGTAGCAGGCGGCCGAGGCCAGCGCGGGCATCAGCACGAGCGTGGCGGCGGCGAAAATCGTTCTGATCATCGTCTGTCGTCCTTTTGCTGGATGCCCCGAAGGTAGCACGCGCTGACCTAGCGTCAAAACGCGTTTCGCGATCCTGTCCCTCACGGTCGCGCGAGGGGCTGAAAATTGCGCAGCCTCAGCTTTCGCCGAACACCCGGGCGAAGATCGTGTCCACGTGCTTGGTGTGGTAGCCGAGGTCGAACTTCTCGTTGATCTGCTCCTCGGACAGCGCGGCGCGCACCTCCGGGTCGGCCAGCAGCTCTTCGCGGAAATCGGTGCGGTGGTCCCAGACCTTCATCGCGTTGCGCTGCACCAGGCGGTACGCATCCTCGCGCGACACGCCGGCCTGGGTCAGCGCCAGCAGCACGCGCTGCGACATCACGAGGCCGGGGAACTTGTTCATGTTGTCGAGCATGTTCTGCGGGTAGACCAGCAGCTTGTCGATCACGCCGGTCAGCCGGTGCAGCGCGAAGTCGAGCGTGATCGTGGTGTCGGGGCCGATGTTGCGCTCGACCGAGCTGTGCGAGATGTCGCGCTCGTGCCAGAGCGCCACGTTCTCCATCGCCGGGATCACCGCCATGCGCACCAGCCGCGCGAGGCCGGTCAGGTTCTCGGTCAGCACCGGGTTCTTCTTGTGCGGCATGGCGGACGAGCCCTTCTGCCCCATCGAGAAGAACTCGGCCGCTTCCAGCACCTCGGTGCGCTGCATGTGGCGGATCTCGGTCGCGACGTTCTCGACGCTCGAGGCGATCACGCCCAACGTGGCGAAGAAGGCGGCGTGGCGGTCGCGCGGGATGACCTGCGTGCTGATCGGCTCGGGCACGAGGCCCAGCTTGTCGCAGACATGCTCCTCGACCGCGGGGTCGATGTTTGCGAAGGTGCCGACGGCGCCGCTGATCGCCCCCGTGGCGATCTCGGCGCGCGCGTCGCGCATGCGCGACAGGTTGCGGTCCATCTCGGCGTAGAAGCGCGCGAAGGTCAGGCCCATGGTCGTGGGCTCGGCGTGGATGCCGTGGCTGCGGCCGATCCGGACCGTGTCCTTGTGCTCGTAGGCGCGGCGCTTGAGCGCGGCCAGCAGCCCCTCGAGATCGGCGATCAGGATGTCGGCGGCGCGCACGAGCTGCACGTTGAACGTGGTGTCGAGCACGTCCGAAGAGGTCATCCCCTGGTGGACGAAGCGCGCCTCGTCGGCGCCCACGATCTCGGCCAGATGGGTGAGGAAGGCGATCACGTCGTGCCGGGTCTCGGCCTCGATCGCGTCGATGCGGGCGACGTCGAACTCGACGTCCTTGGCCTTCCATACGGCCTCGGCGTTCGCCTTCGGGATGACGCCAAGCGCCGCCTGCGCGTCGCAGGCATGGGCCTCGATCTCGAACCAGATGCGGAACTTGGTCTCGGGGCTCCAGATCGCGGTCATCTCGGGGCGGGAATAGCGGGGGATCATCGGCGGGCCTTTCGCAACGTCACGGGTTGGCGGCGTCATAGGCCGCGCGCGTCCGGGCGACAAGCGATTGCAGCGGCGCGATTGCGGGCCGGCGCGGCGCGTGCCATCACCGGCGCCATGAGCGATACGGGGCAGGGCAGGGGTCTGGCCGACTTCATCGGCGCCTGGCGGCTGGAGCGCGAGATCCGGCACGCCGACGGCAGCGTCGCGCGCTTTTCGGGCCGCGCCGAGTGGCGGCCCGAGGGCGATGGCGCGCGGTGCGTCGAGACCGGCACCCTGACGCTGCCCGACGGCACGGCCGTGCAGGCCGGGCGCAACTACCTGTGGGACGCGGACCTGAATGTGCAGTTCGGCGACGGGCGGTTCTTCCACGCGGTGCCGCCCGCGGGCGGCGCGGCCGCGCACGATTGTCCCCCCGACCGCTACGAGGCCACCTACGACTTCGCCGACTGGCCGCGCTGGCGCTGCACCTGGCGGGTGCGCGGGCCGCGCAAGGATTACGTCATGCTGGGCACGTACGCGCGCGCGGATTAAGCGCCTCAAAACACGGCGCTTTCGGCATGCGCGGGCCGGTATGCCGATGTATTCCTGTAACGGTTTGATTGTGCTTGATAAATCGCCTTTACTTCGGCGCGGCCCCGGTTAGGTTGGCGACAAAGGAAAGGGACGCGATGCCGCCGATCCAGGACCACCCGCTGCGCTACCAGCTGGCCAACGAGCTGCACGCCCGGCCCTTCCCGTCGCTGCAGGTGCCGTGCCGCGCGGTCTACCTTGCGATCAAGAAGGCGCGGGCGGCCGCCGCGCGCGACCGGGCGCTGGACCTGCAGCACCTGACCGACCTGCTGGACCGCTACGGCACCGCGCATCCGCAGCCGGGGGCCACGCATTTCTCGGGCCGGATCGGGCGGCACCTGCTGAAATGGGAGCAGCATACCGAGTTCGTCACCTACACGGTCTTCCTGCAGGGCATGGGCGAGCGGCCGTTCGATCCGAAGGATTTCGAGGTCTTCCCCGACAGCTGGCTGGACGAGGCGCCGGGCGTGCGCGTCACCTCGGCGCTGCTGCGGGTGATCCCGCGCCCCGACGACGCCGCGATCGGTGACGCGGTGCAGGACTGGTTCGTGCCCGAAAGCGTCGCCGTCAGCCGGGTGATCGACGACGACGCGGTGGTGGCGGGCGATTTCCGCATCGACGTCGCCGGGCACCAGCGGTTCGCCGTGTTCACCAGCGAGGGGATCGGCCAGCGCCGCGTGGGCCGGATCGTCCAGCGCCTGTGCGAGATCGAGACCTACAAGACCATGTCGATGCTGGGCTTTTCCCGGGTCAAGCAGATCGGCCCACGGATGGGCGAGATCGACGAGGAGCTGAGCCGCCTGATGGAGGCGATGACCCACGGCGAGGGCCCCGAGGAGGAGACGCTGAAGCAGCTTCTGAGCGTGTCCGCCGAGCTCGAGAGCCTGTCGGCGCATGTCTCGTTCCGCATGGGCGCGACCGGCGCCTACGAGGCGATCGTCGGCCAGCGGATATCCGTGCTGCGCGAGGAGCGATTCCAGGGACGCCAGACCTTCGCCGAGTTCATGATGCGGCGGTTTGATCCGGCGATGCGCACTGTGAAGTCGGCGCAGACGCGGCTGGTCACGATGGCCGAACGCGCCACGCGCGCCGCGGACTTGCTGCGCACGCGGGTCGAGGTGGGCCGCTCGGCCCAGAACCAGCAGCTTCTGGAAAGCATGAACAAGCGCGCCGAGCTGCAGCTGCGATTGCAGAAGACGGTCGAGGGATTGTCGGTGGTGGCGATCAGCTACTACGCAGTGTCGCTGGCGGGTTACCTGCTCTATCCGCTGGCGGAGTATCTCGACCTGTCGCGGGGCATGCTCACCGCGCTGGTGACGGTGCCGGTGGTCGTGCTGGTCTGGACGATGATCCGGCGCATCCGGCATTCGATGGAGAAGGCGGGGCC
The DNA here is from genome assembly GCF_042096055.1 of Citreimonas sp. Classification (NCBI taxonomy): domain Bacteria; kingdom Pseudomonadati; phylum Pseudomonadota; class Alphaproteobacteria; order Rhodobacterales; family Roseobacteraceae; genus Citreimonas; species Citreimonas sp. The sequence goes on from NZ_JBELMH010000015.1 coordinate 34,986, forward strand.
GGATCTTTAGCACGCCTTTCGCGGCGCACGATCGCTGAAACGGCGACGGGGAGGGCTGTCTGCCCTCCCCGAACCCGTCCCGAGGATATTTCGGGACCAAAGAAGCGCCTGGTTATTCCGCCGGTTGCGCCAGGAATCGGGCGCCCGCGGCACGGCCCAGGGCGGCATGCGTCAGCAGCGCGCCCACGGCGATCGCGCCGAGTGCGAGGATCGCGGCCAGCGACAGGGTCGGCACGCCCGCAAGGCCCGCGCCCACGGTGCAGCCGCCCGCCAGCACGCCGCCCAGGCCCATCAGCGCGCCGCCGGTCAGGTAGCGGCCGGTTTCGCGCGGGGACGAGAAGCTGGCCCAGGCGAAGCTGCGGAACGCCAGCGACGACACCAGGCTGCCCGCCAGCACGCCGCCGATTAGGCCGACGCCGAAGCCCGCAGGGATCGAGGTGGACGCGACGGTCCAGAACAGCGTGTCGGCCCAGGGTGAGGTGAAGCTGAGGCTTTCCATCGCGATCGGGTCGAAATCGTCGTAGAGGATCAGGCCCGTGCCGACCCAGGCCAGCGGGACCAGCGCGCCGATGGCGGCGCCGCCCAGCAGGGTCGTCAGGCGGCTGCCCGACCGGAAGGCCAGCGCCAGCGCGCCCAGCGCGATCAGCGCGGCCCAGACCGGCGCGCCGCCCGGCAGCGCGGCAAGCGACACGCCGTCGCCCATCGGCAGGGTCCAGGACCCCAGCGTGGTGCGCACCGGCGCCAGCACGCCCTTGAGCGTCGCGTGCGCCACGACCGCGAAGACCAGCAGCACGGCCACGGCGCGAAGGTTGCCGGTGGCGGTCAGCACCGTCAGGCGCGACGCGCAGCCGCGGGCCAGCACCATGCCCGCGCCGAACAGCAGCCCGCCCACGGCGATGGCCACGACAGGTACATGAGACGTCATGAAGCGGTGGTCGGCGAAGTCGATCCAGCCGGCCAGCGCCGCCGCCTGCGTGCCCAGCACGCCGACGGCCAGCGCGGTCATCCACACGCCCAGCGCCTGCCGGCGATCGGTGCCCACCAGCGAGCGGCGGAAGCAGAAGCCGGTGCGCTCGGCCAGCACGCCGAAGGCGAGGCCGAGCATGGCGGCGAAGACGACCGCCGCCTGCGGCGCGGTCAGGCTGGTGATGCCGAGGGTCTCGTACATGTCAGGTGCTCCCGCTTCGGATTACCGCCGTTAGATGGCGCGGCGTTGACGCTTCGGCAAGCGCCGCGCGGGCGCGGTGCTAGCGAGCCGGGGGAACGCCGGTCCCGCGCCTGCGGTTCGATACGGAACGCATGTTTTGCGCGAACGCGCGGTGTAAGGCCGCCCGTTCGGGCAGGCGCGGCAGCCATGACGCGCGTCCTTTTTTGGCCCGCGCGCGCCGGTATCGCCTAGCGGCCGCGGATCCGCGGATCGAGCGCGTCGCGCAACCCGTCGCCGAGGTAGTTGACGCTCAGCACGGTCAGCGAGATGGCGACGCCGGGCAGGATCACGCGCTCGGGGAACTGCTCCATCCGCGTGACGGCGTCGGCCAGCATCTTGCCCCAGGTGGGGAAGTCCGACGGGAAGCCCACGCCGAGGAAGGACAGCGCGCTTTCGGTGATGATCGCCGTGGCGAGGCCCAGTGCGGCCGAGACCATGATCGGCGACAGCACGTTGGGCAGCAGGTGGCGCGAGATGATGCGCCGGCTGGTGGTGCCGATCGAGCGCGCGGCCAACACGAACTCGCGCTCCTTGATGGCCAGGACGTCGCCGCGCACGATGCGCGCGGTGGGCATCCACGAGGTGACGGCGATGACCGTGACGATCAGGATGAACATGCCGCCCTCGGGGCCGAAATTCGCGTTGAGCGGCTGCCGGAACAGCGTCACCGCGACAAGCAGCAGGGGCAGGATCGGCAGCGACAGGAACAGGTCGGTCATCCGCATCAGCGGCCCGTCGAGACGCTTGAAGTATCCCGCGATGACGCCGATCGCCGTGCCGATCACCAGGCTCAGCAGCATCGCAGCCCAGCCCACCGCCATCGAGGCGCGCCCGCCCGCGATCAGCTGCGCCAGCTGGTCGCGGCCCAGCTGGTCCGAACCCAGCGGCTTGGCCCAACTGACCTTGGCCGAGGAATCCCAGATCGCGGTGTAGATCGGGCGCATGTCCTTATTGCGGATGTCGATCTGCTGCGGATCGACCGTCCAGATGAACGGGCCGACCAGCACCGCCAGCGTGATGAACAGCAGAAAGCCAGCGCCGAACAGGGCGCCCTTGTGCTTGCGCAACTGGTCCCAGACGTCGCGCCACTGGCTGCGCGGCGGGCGCGAGGGTTCGCGGTCGCGCAGCGCCTCGATGGCGATCTCGTCCGGGGCGGGCGACGCGGCGACGGGTTCAGTCATAGCGGATCCTCGGGTCGAGCACGCCGTAGAGGATGTCGGCGATCAGGTTGAACAGCACGATCAGCACGGCGAAGAAGAAGGTCACGGTCATCACCATCGGCAGGTCGTTGGCGAAGAGCGCGGTGATCAGCAGCTGGCCGATGCCGTTCACCTTGAACACCTGCTCGGTGATGATGGCGCCGCCGAAGATGGCCGGCACGCCCAGCGCGATCACGGTCACCACCGGGATCATCGAGTTGCGCAGCACGTGCACCATCACGGTGACCGCCTCGGAAAGGCCCTTGGCGCGGGCGGTGCGGACGTAGTCCTGGTTGAGGTTGTCCAGCATCGAGGCGCGCATGTAGCGCGACAGCTGGGCGGTGATCTGCAGCGCCAGTACCATGACCGGCATGATCATCTGCTGAAGCTGCACCTTGAAGCTTGCCCAGTCGTTCACGACGTGGGTGGTGTCGTAGATCGACGGGAACCAGCCGAGCTGGACCGAGAAGATCACGATCAGCAGCGGGCCGGTGAAGAACGGCGGCACCGAAAAGCCGATCATCGTGACGAACGTGCCGGCCTGGTCGAAGACCGAGTATTGGCGATACGCCGAATAGATGCCGATGGGCAGCGCGATCAGGATGCCCACGATATAGGCGATGCCGACCACCTTCAGCGTCTGCGGGATGCGCTGGATGATGATGTCCATCACCGGGCTGCGGGTCTGCCACGAGATCACGCGCAGCTGTCCGTCGTAGAGGCTGGTGTCCGGCAGCCAGCCCAGCAGCCAGCTTTCGCGGGTCAGCCAGTCGATCAGGACCTGCGGCTCGATCCACATCACCTGGACCAGCCATTTCCAGTACTGCACCAGAGGCGGCTCGCCGAGGCCCAGCGCCTCGCGCATCTTCTGTTTCACTTCCGGCGGCACGGTCAGCGGGACCTGCGCCATCGGATCGCCGGGCGCCAGTTGCAGCAGCATGAAGATGACGAAGCTGATGAACAGCAGCGTCGGAATCGACAGGATCAGACGTCGTGTCGCGTATGTCAGCATCAGCGTCCCCGGTATCGCCGTGTTGATAGACGACCTTTCAGCAACGAGGGGCGGGGATCAACCCGCCCCTCGCGAAAGGTGCAGAAGGCGCGGCGGGAGGGCCCGCCGCTGCCCGCGGATTACTCGTCGATGCGGTACCAGTCGGCCGCGTTCCACAACTCGCTGTCCCAGGTGTTCAGCTCGACGCCGCCCAGCGTGTTGGAATGCGCCGAGACGCGGCCGCGGTCCACCAGCGGAATGATCGTGTGGCTTTCCTTGGTCAGCATGTCGTTGAGCTTCTTGGCGATCTCGCCGCGCGCGGTGAGTTCACCGGTGCGGGCCAGTTCGTCGAGCAGCGCGTCGTATTCCTCGTTGCAGAAGCGGTTGATGTTCTCGCCCTGCCACTGGCTGGACGGCTTCGGCTCGTTGCCGCAGCGGTACATCGAGAGGTACGATTGCGGGTCGGTGCCGTCGAAGTTGTTCGCGTACATCTCGACGTCCGCGTAGAACTTCTGGAACGTGTCCGGGCTGCCCGGGTCGCCGCCGAAGAAGACCGACGAGTCGACGTTGCGCAGCTCGGTCTCGACGCCGATCTGGCTCCACCAATCCTTGATCAGGGCCTGGAAGTCCTGGCGCACGGCGTTGGTCGAGGACTGGAACAGCAGGCTCAGACGCTCGCCGTCCTTCTCGCGCACGCCGTCGCCGTCGGTGTCGGTCCAGCCGGCCTCTTCCAGCAGCGCGCGGGCGCCCTCGAGATCCTGCTCGAGGCACTCGGTGTTGTCCGAGGCATAGAGCTCGGGCGCGGGCACCAGGTTGCACGTGGCGCGGCCGGCCTGGCCGTAACCGACCTCGACCAGCAGGTTGCGGTCGATCGCCTTGGACAGCGCCTCGCGCACGCGCACGTCGGTCAGGATCGGGTGCGGATGGGCGACGGTCGAACGCTCGCCCTCGGGCAGGTCGGGCGACGGGTCGGTTAGGTTCGCCTCGATCCGCTCGACCAGCGTGCCGAAGGCGGCGACGGCCTGGCCCTGACCGCCCTCTTCCATGCGGGCGATGACGTCGGGCGCCAGCTGCAGGTTCCAGGCGTAGTCGTATTCGCCCGTCTCCATCACGGCGGTGCCGGCCGCGGCCGCGTCGCCGCCGCCCTTGAACGTCACCGACGCGAAGGCGGGCTTGGCGGGGTCACGGTAGTTCGGGTTCGCCGACAGCGTGATCACGTCGTTCGGGCGGAACTCGTCCACCACGAAGGGTCCGGTGCCGATCGGGTTGAAGTTCGCCTCGGTGCAGGACGAGGCATTCGCGCCCAGGCACTGCTCGAACTGCGCCTTCTGGATGATCGGCGACTGGCCGCCCATGAAGGGGCCGTAGGGGTTGGGCATCGGCTGGTCGAAGTTCACGCGGACGGTGCGGTCGTCCAGCGCCTCGACCGACTCGACGCCGGTGAACTTGGCGAGCTGCGCGCAGCCGCCTTCGGGATGCATGCAGTATTCGGCGGTGAACTTGACGTCCTCGGCGGTCACCGGGGTGCCGTCGGACCACAGCAGGCCTTCCTTCAGCGTCCAGGTAATCGAGGTCAGATCCTCGGACACGCCGCCGTTCTCAACCGTCGGGATCTCTTCGGCGAGGTAGGGGACCAGCGCGCCGGTCGGGTCGTAGCGGCCCAGCGGCTCGATCACGAGGCTCGCGGCCTCGATGTCCTTGGTGCCGCCCGACAGGTACGGCGTCATGATCGACGGGGCCTGCCAATAGATGATGCGCACTTCGCCGTCGCTGGCCCGCTGCGCCTGCGCCATCGGCGCAAGTGCCACGGCCGCCGCGGCGCCGAGCATCAGGGATTTCAATCTCATTGCACTCTCCATGTTGGACGGGTCCGGTTTGACCTCCGGCCCCTTTTTGCTTTTGCGCGGACCGGCTTGGACCTCCGGCCGCCCTTGGTCAAGCGGATCGCCGCGGGCGCGCCCCGTGCGGCCCAAACCGGCGATCCGCCGTCATCGAAACCACCGCAGCGGGAAAATGCAAGCGTTGCCTTGCGTCGCGTGGCGGGATGTTTGACACCCTCGATCCGCCGGGGCTAGCGTCGGCGCGATCGTCCAGGGACAGACCACACATGCTCGATTCCGCGCCGCGAGGCCCCATTGCCCAGATCGACCGCCTGCGCGTCGAGTTCGAGACCAAGGACGGCCGCGTCGTCGGGGTCGAGGACGTGTCCTTCGACATCAACGCGGGCGAGACCGTCTGCGTGGTGGGCGAATCCGGGTCCGGCAAATCCGTGTCCTCGCTGTCGCTGATGCGGCTGATCGAGTACGGCGGCGGCACCATCGCCGGCGGGCGGATGCTGTTCGACCGCAAGACCGGCGACGAGCTGGACCTGACGACCGCCGACCAGTCGCTGATGCGCACCATCCGCGGCAACGAGATCGGCATGATCTTCCAGGAGCCGATGACCGCGCTGAACCCGGTCTTCACCGTGGGCAAGCAGCTGACCGAGGGGCTGCGCGTGCACCGCGGCATGTCGCGAAAGCAGGCCGAGGCGCGCGCGCTGGAACTGCTGCGCGAGGTGCGCATCCCCGAGCCCGAGCGGCGCCTGCAGCAATACCCGCACGAATTGTCCGGCGGCATGCGCCAGCGCGTGGTGATCGCCATGGCCATGGCCTGCAAGCCGCGCCTGCTGATCGCGGACGAGCCGACGACCGCGCTCGACGTCACCATCCAGGCCGAGATCCTGGCCCTGATGGACCGCCTGAAGCGCGAGACCGGCACCGCGGTGATGTTCATCACCCACGACATGGCGGTCGTGGCGCAGATGGCCGACCGCGTCGTGGTGATGTTCCGCGGCAACAAGGTCGAGGAAGGCACCGTCGAGGACATCTTCGAGCGGCCGCAGCATCACTACACGCAGGCGTTGCTGGCCGCCGTGCCGAAACTGGGCGAGATGACCGGCAAGGATCATCCCGAGCCGATGAAGCTGTTCGGCCGCACCGACCAGAAGATCGAGCCGATCCCCGGCCGCGACGAGCCGCTGCTGACCGTGAAGGGGCTGACCACGCGCTTTCCCGTGCGCGGCGGCTTCTTCCGGCGCCACGTCGCCAACGTGCACGCGGTCGAGGACGTGTCCTTCACGCTCAACAAGGGCCAGACGCTCAGCCTCGTGGGTGAATCCGGCTGCGGCAAGTCCAGCGCGGGCCGGTCGATCCTGCGGCTGGTCGAGCCCACCTCGGGCACGATCGACCTCGACGGCACCGACGTCATGGCGCTGTCGCAGCGCGGCCTGCGCGACGCGCGGCGCGAGATGCAGATGATCTTCCAGGATCCCTTCGCCTCGCTCAACCCGCAGATGCAGCTGGCCGACCAGGTGGCCGAGCCGATCCACAATTACGGCACCGCCAAGGGCAGCGCCGTGATGGACCGGGTGGCGGGCCTGTTCGACCGGGTCGAGCTGCCGCGCAGCTTCATGCGCCGCTTCCCGCACGAGCTGTCCGGCGGCCAGCGCCAGCGCATCGCCATCGCCCGCGCGCTGGCGCTCAACCCCAAGCTCATCGTCGCGGACGAGGCGGTTTCCGCGCTGGACGTCAGTGTGCAGGCGCAGGTGCTGAACCTGATGATGGAACTGCAGGCCGAACTGGAGCTGTCCTACGTCTTCATCAGCCACGACATGGCCGTGGTCGAGCGCGTCAGCCACAATGTCGGCGTAATGTATCTGGGCCGGATCGTCGAGCTGGGCCCCCGCCGCGCGGTGTTCGAGGACCCGCAGCACCCCTATACCCGCGCGCTGATGAAGGCGGTGCCAATCGCCGACCCGCGCCGGCGCAAGTCCGAGAAGGACCTGAACTTCAAGCCGATCCCGTCGCCGATCCACCCGGTGGGTCACCAGGCCGCGCCGTCGGAATACGCCGAGGTCAGCCCGGGGCATTTCGTGCTGACCACCGACAGCGGGTACTGACGCAGGCCGGACGGGCAGGGGCGCTGCCCCTCTTGCTCCTGCGGAGCAATTCACCCCGGGATATTTGAAGACCAAAGAAGGGCAGGGCGATGCGGCGCTGGATCGGACGGGTCGTGAAAGCCTTCGGCGCGCTGGTCGTCGTGCTTGTGCTGGCCGGCTGCGCCGCGCAGCTGTGGTTCTCGCGCGCGGGCGACCTGCCGCCGCCGGCGCCGGGCGGGCTGCGCGTGGTCAGCCACAACGTGCATTACATCCTTCTGGGCCGCGACACCGGCCCGTGGTCACGCGGCGACTGGGAGGCGCGGAAATTCGCGCTCGACGCCGCGTTCAAGGATCTCGACGCCGATATCGTCGCCTTTCAGGAGATGGAGAGCTTCCGGCGCGGTTCGGACGGGTCGGTCAACCTGGCGCGCGACTGGCTGCTGGCGCGCAACCAGGGATGGCGGGCTGCGGCCACGGGCGACTGGCGCGACTTCCCCTCGACGCAGCCGATCCTGTACCGCGCCGACCGGCTGAGCCTGCGCGACCAGGGCTGGTTCTTCTTCTCGGACACGCCTGACGTGATCTACTCGCGCACCTTCGACGGCTCCTACCCGGCCTTCACGTCCTGGGCCGAGTTCGCCGACCCCGAGGGCCGCGTGTTCCGCGTCTACAACCTGCACACCGACTGGGCGAGCGGCGAGAACCGCCTGCGCTCGGCCGCGCTGGTGCGCGACCGGGTGGCGCCGGTGATCGCGGACGGCATGCCGGTGATCGTGCTGGGCGATCTCAACGCGCTGCACGGCGCGCCGACGATGGACCGGATTGCCGAGGCCGGCCTGCGCTTTCCCCGCGTGCCGGGGGCCACGGGGCATTTCGACCGCGGTATCCACCTCTTTGGCGCGATCGATCATATCGGCCTGTCGGACCGCATCGGCCTGCTGGCCGGGCCCTTCGTCATGCAGCGCCGCTACGACGGGGTCTGGCCGTCCGATCACCACCCGGTGGTGGTCGATGTGGCGCTGCCCTGACCTTGTGCCCGGCGGGGCGGCGCGCCTAAGGTGCGCGCGACCCGACCAGACCCCTTCCGGCAGGAGATCCCCATGGCCAAACGGCATTCCCCGCGCGACATCCTCGACCGGCTGGTCGAGTTTCCCACCGTCTCGCGCGACAGCAACCTTGGCCTGATCAACTGGGTCGAGGATTACCTGACCGACCACGGCATCGTCTGCCACCGCCACTGGAACGAGGCGCGCGACAAGGCGGCGCTGTTCGCCCATGTGGGACCCGAGGTCGAGGGCGGCGTGATCCTGTCCGGCCACACCGACGTCGTGCCGGTCGACGGTCAGGCCTGGACGACCGAGCCGTTCTCGGTGACCGAGCGGGACGGCAAGCTTTATGGCCGCGGCACCACCGACATGAAGGGCTTCGACGCGCTGGCGATCTGGGCGCTGGTCGAGGCGCAGCATCGCGGCGTGTCGCGCCCGCTGCAGATCGCGCTCAGCTACGACGAGGAGGTCGGCTGCACCGGCGCCCCGCCGCTGATCGAGTCGATGGCCGCGCTGCCGCGCGCCTCGGACGTGCTGGTCGGAGAGCCCACGTCGATGCGCGTGGTGACCGGCCACAAGGGCGGCGTCAGCTACTGGGTGCACGTGCACGGGTTCGAGGTGCATTCGTCGATCCTCGACCAGGGCGTGTCGGCGATCATGTGGGGCGCCAAGCTCATCGACTGGGCCAACCAGGTGAACGACGAACAGGCCGCGGCCGAGCCCCAAGGCATGGCCGGGCTGTTCGTGCCGCCCTACACCAACGTGCACGTGGGCCAGATCCACGGCGGCACCGCGCACAACATCACCGCCAAGGATTGCGAGTTCGGCCTGGGCTTCCGCGTCGTGCCGGGCGAGACGCTGGACCAGTGGCGCGCGCGCGTCACCGACAAGGCCGCCGAGCTGACCCAAGCGATGCAGGCCGTGCGCCCCGAGACGCGCATCGAGCTGATCGAGAAGTTCGCCCTGCCGCCCTTCGCGCCGACCGAGAACAACGGCGCCGAGGCGCTGGCCCGGCAGATCACCGGCGACAACTCGGACAATCACGTCAGCTATGGCACCGAGGCGAGCCATTTCCAGGTCGCCGGCTACGACGCCGTCGTTTGCGGGCCCGGCGACATCGCCGTCGCGCACCAGCCCGACGAATACATCACCGTGGCGCAGTTCCAGGACGGTCACCGCTTCATGGAGCGCCTGCTGGAGACGCTGAAGTGACGTTTCCCTTCCGCCTGCCGGACGCGCCGGAATTCGCGGGCCCGCTGCCCGGGGAGGCCGACATCGTGGTGATCGGCGGCGGGGTGATCGGCGTCTGCACGGCGCTGTTCGCCGCGCGCAAGGGGCACCGGGTGGTGCTGCTGGAAAAGGGCCGCGTCGCGGCCGAGCAATCCAGCCGCAACTGGGGCTGGGTCCGCGTTCAGGGCCGCGACCTGGCCGAGATTCCGGTGGCGCAGGAAAGCCAGCGGCTGTGGCAGGAGCTCGACGCCGAATGCGGCGGACGGCTGGGCCTGCGCACCCTGGGTGTCACCTACCTGGCCCGGGACGAGGCGCAGATGGCAGCCTATGCCGACTGGGCGGCGCAGGCGAAACCCTTCGGCGTCGACTCGCGGCTTCTGAGCCGGGACGAGGCGACCGACCTGCTGGGTGGCGCGCAGGGCGACTGGGTCGGCGCGCTGCACACCGCCAGCGACATGAAGGCCGAGCCCTGGGTCGCCGTGCCGGAACTGGCGCGCCTCGCGCGCGAGGCCGGCGTGACCATCATCGAGGCCTGCGCCGTGCGCGGCCTCGACCTGCAGGCGGGCCGCGTCGCGGGTGTCATCACCGAGGCAGGGCGGATCAAGGCATCTTCGGTGGTGCTGGCGGGCGGCGCGTGGTCGTCGCTGTTCCTGCGCCGCCACGCGATCGACATCCCGCAGCTGTCCGTGCGCTCGACCGCGATGGCGACGGGGCGCGTGCCGCAGGTGGTCAGCACCGCCTCGGTCAGCTGGGCGATGGCGATGCGCCCGCGCGACGACGGCGGCGTG
>NZ_JBELMH010000015.1:45465-47985 GCF_042096055.1 Citreimonas sp.
CACCGCCTCGGTCAGCTGGGCGATGGCGATGCGCCCGCGCGACGACGGCGGCGTGACGTTGGCGCCGGGGGCCTTCGCCGACCTGTTCCTGGGGCCCGATTCGATCCGCCACGTGCGACGCTACCTCAAGCTCGCGCTGCAGGGCATCTTCGACGTGCACCTGCGCCGGCCCGCGCCGCGCGGCTACCCCGACGCTTTTGGCACGCCGCGCCGCTGGTCCGACGACGAGCAGACCCCGTTCGAGCGGATGCGCATCCTCGACCCCGCGCCGGCCCCCGGCAAGGTCGAGACGCTGACGCGTCAATTCGCCCGGACCTACCCGCAGGTGGGCGCGGTGCCGGTGCAGGCGGCGTGGGCCGGCATGATCGACGTGCTGCCCGATGTGGTGCCGGTGGTCGACCACGCCGCGCAGATCCCCGGCCTGACGGTCTGCACCGGCATGTGCGGGCACGGCTTCGGCGCGGGGCCGGGCTTCGGCCGGATCGCCGCCGACCTCGCCACCGGCGATGATCCCGGCACGGATCTCGCGCGCTTCCGCATGGGGCGGTTCTTCGACGGCTCGACGCTGGTGCCGGGGCCCAACCTTTAGGCCCGAGCACCGACGCCGGGGCCTTCGCGGCCGCTCCGCGGCGCCGTCGCCTTGCAGCCGCGCCGCGCCGGTGTATCACTGTCGCGAACCAGTCCACGGGAGAGTATCCATGCCGGTCAAGAACCGCTTCGCCGAACTGCACGACGAGATCACCGCCTGGCGGCGCGATCTTCACCAGCATCCCGAGATCCTGTTCGAGACGCACCGGACCTCGGCGCTGGTGGCCGAAAAGCTCAAGGCATTCGGCTGCGACGAGGTGGTCACCGGCATCGGCCGCACCGGCGTCGTGGGCGTCATCAAGGGGCGCGAAAGCGCGTCGGGCAAGGTGATCGGCCTGCGCGCCGACATGGACGCGCTGCCGATCCACGAGGCGACGGGCGTCGAATACGCGTCGAAGACCGACGGCGCGATGCACGCCTGCGGCCATGACGGGCACACCGCGATGCTGCTCGGCGCCGCGCGCTACCTGTCCGAAACACGCAACTTCGACGGCACCGTGGTGGTGATCTTCCAGCCCGCCGAGGAAGGCGGCGGCGGCGGCAAGGAGATGTGCGACGACGACCTGATGGGCCGCTGGGGCATCCAGGAGGTCTACGGCATGCACAACTGGCCGGGCCGGCCGGTGGGCAGCTTCGCCATCCGCGAGGGCGCGTTCTTCGCCGCGACCGACCAGTTCGACATTCACCTGACCGGCCGCGGCGGCCACGCCGCCAAGCCGCACGAGACCGTCGACACCACCGTCATGGCGTCGCAGCTGGTGCTGGCGATGCAGACCATCGCCTCGCGCAACGCCGATCCGGTCGACCAGGTGGTGGTCTCGGTGACCGCGTTCGAGACGTCGTCGAAGGCGTTCAACGTGATCCCGCAGCGCGTGCACCTTCGCGGCACCGTGCGCACGATGAGCGCCGAGATGCGCGACCTGGCCGAGCGTCGGATCAAGGAACTGGCCGCCGGCATCACCTCCGCCTTCGGCGGCAGCGCCGAGGTGCAGTACCACCGCGGCTACCCGGTCATGGCCAACCACCCCGAACAGACCGACTTCGCCCGCGACGTGGCCCGCGCCGTTTCGGGCGATTGCGACGAGGCGCCGCTGGTCATGGGCGGCGAGGATTTCGCCTTCATGCTGGAGGAACGCCCCGGCGCCTACATCCTCGTGGGCAACGGCGACACCGCGTCGGTGCACCACCCCGAATACGACTTCGCCGACGAGGCGATCCCGGCCGGCTGTTCCTGGTGGGCCGAGGTGGTCGAGCGCCGGATGCCGCTGGCCGGCTGACGCGCGCGGGCTTCGGCCCGGAACGGCATCGGCGCCTCCGGGGTTGTCGCGGCGAAACGCCCGCATCCCGGAGGACGACCATGGCCGACAGGCTTCCCACCGCCATCGTGACCGGCGCCGCGCGCGGGATCGGCCGCGGCGTCGCCGAGCATCTCGCGGCGCGCAACTGGCGCGTCGCTGCACTCGACGTCGATTTCGATGACGACGGGCCGGGAAGGCAGGTGCGCTGCGACGTCTCGGACGAATCCGCGGTGCGCGCGGCCTTCGGTGCGCTGGCGGACATGCTCGACGGCGGTCTCGACCTGCTGGTCAACAATGCCGGGATCGCCGACCCCGAGACCGGCCCGGTCGAGGAGCTGTCGCTGGACGACTGGAACCGCCGGCTGGCGGTGAACCTGACCGGCCCCTTCCTGATGGTGAAACACGCGGTCCCGCACCTGCGCGCCGCGCGGGGCGCCGTGGTCAACGTCACCTCGACCCGCGCGATGATGAGCGAGCCCGACTGCGAGGCCTACGCCGCCACAAAAGGCGGGCTGAGCGCGCTGACCCATGCGCTGGCGGTGTCGCTGGGCCCCGAGGTGCGGGTGAACGCGGTGGCGCCCGGCTGGATCTGGAAGGGCGATCCGTCCGAACTGAGCGAGACCGACCACGCCCA